>VGXK01000076.1 GCA_016873355.1 Phycisphaerae bacterium
CGGCGCGGGCTCTGCTACTCGGTGGGCGCTTCCGCGAGCCTCGGCCGTGATCGAGGCAGCACCACGATCTACGCGGGCAGCACTCCCGAACGGGCCCAGACCACCCTCGACCAGATCCGGCTCGAGCTTCGACGACTCGCCGACGGAATCCAGCCGCACGAGTTCGAGCGAGCCGCGTTCGGATTCCGGAGCCGTCTCGTCATGCAGGGCGAAAGCACCTCGGCGCGCGCGGCCGCCATGGCGATCGACGTGCATCGACTCGGCCGCCCGCGAAGTCTCGAGGAGATGAACCACGAGATCCTCGCGCTCGATCACGCGTCGGTCGATCGATACGTGCGCGGAACGCTTGCCGAGCAGTGGAGGAAGGAGCCGACCATGGTGGTGGTCGGACCGACGCCGCTCGACGCCACGGCGCCGATCGGCTGATCACGAACGCGTCGACGGCCGTGCCGGCGCGAACGCGCCCCTATACTCGCCTCACGATGTCGCTCGAAACCCTCGTGCTCGCCCCCGGAACCCGCGTGCGCGTGACGCAGCAGATGCCGCAGGTGGAGAAGGTCTGGACGACGAGCGTCGACGGCACGGTGGTTCGCTGGCGGCAGGCCACCACGGGATCGTGGTTCGCGCATGCGCGCGACGACCGCCTCTGGCTCGACCGGCTGGAGCTACGGCGCGACGACGGCGAGCTCGTCACGCTCAATCTCGACCGCTACAGCGTCATCGAACCTGCGGAATGACGCGGCTCGATCTCGAGATCGGCGGCATGTCGTGCGCGTCCTGCGCCGCCTCGATCGAGCGCACGCTGAATCGATGTCCCGGCGTGAGGAGCGCCACCGTCAATTTCGCCACGGAGCGGGCGTCGGTCGAGCTCGATCACCCCTCGGCGGGCGACGCGGCGATGAAGGCGGTGCGAGATCTCGGCTACCAGGCCGCACCGCGCGTGCTGCGCCCGGCGTTGCAGACGGGCCAGGCACCTCCGGCGCAGGGAGGCGCCCACGGCGGTCACGCCGGTCACGGCGGTCACGCCGGTCACGGCGGTCACGCCGGACACGGCGGACACTCCTCGGCGCACGCGGCACACGACGGCTCGATCGAGGTCGCGGGGCATCATCACGATGCGGCCGAGCGAACCCTGCGTCGTCGCTTCATCGTGTCGGCGGTCCTCACCGCGCCCGTGCTGGTCCTGGCCATGAGTCACGAGTCGATCCCGTGGCTCCACGGCGACTGGAGCGTCTGGACGCAGCTCGCGCTTTCGTTCGTGGTCCTGGCGTGGGGCGGCGGCGTCTTCCTCCGCCTTGCATGGAGCGCGGCGCGGCACGGCCGCACGGACATGAACACGCTCGTGGCGATCGGCACGGTGACCGCGTGGCTCGCGTCGGCGGTGGCGGTGGTCCGGCACGCGTCCCAGCCGACGCACGCGCCCGTCTACTTCGAGGCGGCGGCGGTCATCGTCACGCTCATCCTGCTCGGCCGGGTGCTCGAGGCGAAGGCGCGGAATCGAACGGGCGAAGCGATCCGGCGACTGCTCTCGCTCGCTCCGGACACGGCGCGCGTGGAACGCAACGGCGCCGAGATCGACGTGCCGATCGAGGAAGTGCGCGCGGGCGACCTGGTGCGCGTGCGTCCGGGCGAGCGCATTCCCGTCGACGGCGTGATCGAGTCGGGCGGCGGGACGGTCGACGAGTCGATGCTGACGGGCGAGAGTCGCTCGATCGAGAAGAAGCCGGGAGACCGCGCGCATGCCGGCACCGTGAACGGCGCGGGATCGTTCCGATTCCGAGTCGATCGCGTGGGCAGCGGCACCATGCTCGGCCAGATCGTCCGGCTCGTGGAGGAGGCGCAGGCGGGCAAGACGAAGCTGGCGCGACTCGCCGATCGCGTGGCGTCGGTGTTCACGCCGATCGTGCTCGCGCTCGCCGCCGGCGCGTTCCTGCTCTGGATGCTCGCGGGCTCGCCCGACGAGCGCCTTGGGCTTGCGACCACCGCCTTCGTGAGCGTGCTCGTGATCGCGTGTCCGTGCGCGCTTGGACTTGCGATTCCCACCGCGGTGCTCGCGGGAACCGGACGCGGCGCCGAGCTCGGCATCGTGATACGCGGAGGCGAGGCGCTCGAGCGTGCGGGCGCGCTCGATCTCGTCGTGCTCGACAAGACGGGAACGATCACGCACGGTCGGCCGACGCTGACGCATCTGGCGCCGAGGCCGCCCTACGACGAGCCGACGCTGCTGGCGCTGCTCGCCTCGAGCGAACGCGGCAGCGAGCATCCGATCGGGCGCGCGATCGTCGACGCGGCGACGGAGCGCGGCATTCCGGTCTCGGAGCCGTCGGACTTCGAGTCGATCACGGGCAAGGGCGTGAAGGCGGTCGTCGACGGTCGCACGGTCGAGGCGAGCCGACTCGAGCCCGGCGCCGCGCCTCCCGAGCCGATCGGCGCGCGCATGCGGCTCGGCGAGACGGTGATCGAGATCCGAGTCGACGGCGCACTCGCGGGATTCGCCGCCGTGGGCGATTCGCTGAAGCCCGAGGCGGCGGAGGCGATCCGTTCGCTCCGCGCCGACGGACTCGCGGTCATCCTGCTCTCCGGCGATTCGCGCGACACGACGAACGCGATCGCCGCCAAGGTAGGAATCGACGAGGTCGAGGCGCCCGTGCTCCCCGCGGACAAGGCGGCATTCGTGCGATCGCGCCAGCACGCCGGGCGATGCGTCGCCATGGTCGGCGACGGCATCAACGATGCGCCCGCACTCGCGCAGGCGGACGTGGGCATCGCGATCGGCTCGGGCACGGACGCGGCGATCGAAGCCGCCGACGTCACGCTCGTTCGCAGCGACCTCATGGCGATTCCCGCGGCGATCCGGCTTTCGCGCGCGACCGCCGCGACGATGCGGCACAACCTCTTCTGGGCGTTCGCCTACAACACGCTCGCGATCCCGATCGCGGCGGGCGCGCTGCATCCGTTCACGGGTTGGATGCTCGATCCGATGATCGCGAGCGCCGCGATGGCGCTCTCGAGCATCTCGGTGGTGCTCAACAGCCTCCGCCTTCGTCGATTCCGCGCGGGCGCGGCGTGACGGTCAACGCGCCGACCGGCGAAGCTCCGCCACTTCCTTCTCGAGCGCGGCGACCCGCTGCTCGAGCGCCTGAAGCTGCGCCTGCGACGCGGGCGGCGGCGGCGCGAGCGACGGCAGCGGCGAGAAGTGCTCCGGGCGCAGCGGCCGCACCATGTGGTCCGGGTGCCACGGCTCCACCACGACCACCGTCTTGCGCGTGTCGTTGCCGCGCCGATAGGTGACGCCGATTCGATCGCCTGCCTTGAGCGTGCGAAGGTGCTGGCGAATCGTCTTCTCGTTCGCGTCGGGCAGGCCTTCGACGGCGATGAGGATGTCGTGCGCTTCGAGTCCCGCCTTCGCGGCAGGAAGGCCCGGGATCACCTCGACGATCATGCTCGCCTTCGAGGGATCGATGCCGAGGTGCTTCGAGACGGCGCCGTGCACGGGCTCGAGCCTGCCGCCGATCATCACCGCGGGAGGAACGAGCTTGTTGCCCAGAAGATCGCGATAGCTCCCGTCCGGAAGCGGCGTGGCGCGCGGCACCGGCGGCGTCGCGTTCGCCGCGGGAGCGCCCGATCCGGACGAAGCCGCCGTTCCCGGCGCCGAACTCGCCTTCGCCGGCGCCACCGCACCCTTCGAGTCACCGGCGCCGCTCTGGTGCGCCGCGACCGTGGCGCACGCCGCGAGGAAGAGAACGAGTGCGCACGGTCCCGTGACACGAAGGTCTCGAAGTGGCGTGTCCATGCATTCATGCTACCGTGCGGCCATGCGGCGTTGCTGGCGTGTCGCCATCGCGCTCCTCCTTGCGGGTCCCGGCGGTTCGATCGCGGGATGCCGCGGCTCCGGCGAGACATGGACCGCCCGGCCGCATGAGCCGTCGAACGGTGAATCGAGCGCCGCGGGCGCGCTGGCGGAGTCGACCGCGTGGCCGTACGCGCCCGCGTCGATGCGCGTGCATCCGCTGACGCGGCGCGTCGATTCGACGAGCGGCGCGTCGCTGCCGTCGGCATCCGCGGACGCCGCGAGCCGGACGGACCTCGAGGTTCGAATCGAATGCCTCGACTCGGACGGCCACGAAACCCGGGCGATCGGAAGCCTGGTGATCGAACTCGTCGGCGGCGGCGCCCGCTGGACCGTGGGGCCGATCGATCTCTCCGATGCCGAGATCAATCGCCGCATCTTCGAGGGCACGACGCGCACCTACCGAGTCGGCGTGGCGATGCCGCAGGAGGCGTCGCTTGAAACGGGCACGGTCCTCTCGATCGAGGCGCGCCTGCGCCTTCCGGGGGGACGCGTGCTCGAGGCCTCGTTCGAGCTGCCGTGGCGGTGAACGCGCCGGCATCTCCGAAGCTCGCGGGCAAGAGTCGCTGGCGCCTGATCGGCGCCGAGTCGATGCTGCTCCTGGCGGCGATCCTCTGGGGCGGCGCATTCGTGGCGCAGAAGCGGGCGTGGGCGCTCGAGGTCGAGGTGCTGCCGCTCATTTCCATGCGATTCCTGCTCGGCGCGGCGGTGCTCGCGCCGCTGGCGATCTGGCGCGCGCCGCGAGCGGGCGCGAAGTCCGGACGAAGGCGCCGCGATCTCTGGATCGGGGGCGCGGTCGCGGGCGCGGCGCTCTTCGTCGGCGCAATCCTGCAGCAGGCGGGCATGAAGTGGACCACGCCCGGCGTGGCGGGATTCATCACCGGTCTCTACGTGCTCTTCGTGCCGATGCTCGGGCTTCTCGTCGGCGTGCGGGCGCACGCGCCGGTTTGGATCGGCGCGTGCCTGGCCACCGTCGGCCTCTACCTGATGAGCGTGCATGGTCGCCCCGAGATCAATCCCGGCGACGCGCTCGTCCTGCTCGGCTCCGTGGCGTGGGCGCTGCACGTGCTCGTGATCGCGTGGGCGGCGCCGCGCACGGACCCGATCCTGCTCAGCGTGATCCAGTTCGCGGTCACGGGCGTGCTCGCATCGATCGCGTCGATCGCGACGGGCCGCTCGCCGATCGAGGGGCTCGAGAACGCGCCGTTCGACATCCTCTATCTCGGAGTCGTGGCGGTGGCGATCGCCTTCACGCTGCAGGTGATCGGGCAGCGCGTGACGCCCGCGCCGCACGCGGTGATCATCCTGAGTCTCGAAGCCATCTTCGCCGCGATCGGCGGCGCGATCTTCTTCGACGAACGCTTCGGCATCGCGGCGCTGATCGGTTCGGGGCTCATGCTCGGGGGTGCGCTCCTCTCGCAGCTCGTCGATCCGCCGAAGCCGGTCAAGGCGCCCGAGGCGGAGGCCGCGACGGATTCGCCCGTCGAGCGCAAGGCGACGGCCGCAGCACCGGCCCCCCGATCGATCGACGATTGACGAAGGACGATGCTCAGCGTCCGGTCGGATTCGCGACCGACGTCATGCCGCGCGGCAGGTTGAAGCCCACCTGCCTGCGGCCGTCGTCGCCCAGAATCTCGACATGCCCGCGCCGATGCACGAGCACGCGCTCGGCCGGCACGAGACGGCCGTCGAGGCGCGTCTCGGCGCTTCCGTCCTTGATCCGGATGTCGATGCGGTGGATCCTGCCGTCGGCGGCGGTCGCGGAGGTCGTGAATCGCTTGCCGTGGATCCGCGGCGGAGGCGTGCGACGCTGCGCCGCCTCCTCTTCGAGCAGGACCGCGCGATCGAGTTCGCCACTCGTCTCGGCGATCGACGCCGGCGACGCCGCCGAATCGTTCGAGGCCACCTCGATCGAGGAGCGAGGCGACGCGGCGCATGACGGCATCAGCGCTGCGGCGCCGATCGCAAGAGCGAACGCGCCAAGTGCTTGCGGCAGAACGAGCAATGGAAACCCCTGCCTCACGCAAGAACCGTAGGTTCCGTCGCCGGCCCGGCCAGCGCTCTTCCCTCACGAGCGCACCTCGAGGTGGAATCGCATCGATTCGAGGCTGGTTCCCGGGCGTGCTTCCCGCCGGCAGCGTCCGGGGAGCAATGGCGAGCGTGCTAGACTCGCCGCCTCTGAACGCTTGGGGATTGGTGTAACGGTAGCACGACTGGCTCTGAACCAGTTAGTCATGGTTCGAATCCATGATCCCCAACTTCGCCGCCTCCGATGCGACCGGGGGCGCGCGGCGAGAGAGCAGCGCGGCGGCCGCCGGGCGACCCATTCAAGCATCACCGGGACGGCGCCGCGGACGCCGAGCGCATCGGGCGGCTCGACGACGACGCCTGTCCGAGCTGGATCGTGGTGACGCCTTCGGTCCAGACCGGCGCGGAATCGGGCGCGCGGAACGACACGCTCAGGTCGACCGCGTCGACCGGAAGCCGATCGCTCGCACCGTCGGCGAGAAGGCTCAGCGACACCTGGTAGCAGGGACCGAACCCCGTCATCGATCGCTTCGCAAGCAGCTCCTCGGCGCTGAAGGTCCAGGTGCGGATCGCCTTGCCGGGCCTGGACGGCGAGCCCGCGCCGCCCATCGGATAGACCGCGAACTCGAGCGTGCCCTCGCGGAACGCGGGCATGCGGTGCGGCTCGGCGAAGAGATAGACCGTCGCGTCGATTCGATCGCGCCAGAGGTTGCCGTTCGTATCGATCGGCTGGCCCGTGATCAGGACCACCGCGTTGATCGGAGCCTCCGCCGGCGTGACCAGCGGCTTGACCGGCTCGGGCACCGGCGGCCGACCGTCGGAGGTCCGCGTCGTTTCGACGCAGCCGGCGACGAGTGCGCAGGCGGCGACCGCCGCTCCGACCGACGCGAGCGCATGCGACCTCACGGATCGCGAGAGCACGCTCGACGCGTCGAGCGGCGACGGCGCTCGGGTGCGAGCGCACTCGCGTCGCGCCCGTCGCATCACTTGTCGGCGTCCTTCGGCGGCTTGTCGGAACCGACGTCGTCGAGACGCGTGGCCGACGGAGCGCCGATCGGCGTGACGAGCCGACCCTGGCGATCGACGAATCCCTCGAGCCCCTTGAGCTCGCCCTGGCGGAGCTGATCGCGCAGCTCGGGTTCGACCGGCACCTTGTCGATCATGTGCCGCGCCGCGTCGCCGGCGGCGTCGGGCGAGCGCACCACGTGCGGCGTGAGCACGATGAGCAGCTCCGTCTTCTGGACCGATTCGCTCTTGTTGCTGAAGAGCAGACCGAGCAGCGGAATGTCGCCGAGGAACGGAATCTTCTTGTCGATGCGCTCGAAGCGGTCCTGGATGAGGCCGCCGATGACGACGGTCTGACCGTCCTTCACCGTGACGGTGGTGTTCGCGCGGCGCCGCGTGATCACCGGCGACTCGAAGTTCTCGCTGATCTTCGTCGTCTCGTTCGAGAGCCGCGAGATCTCCGGTTCGATCTCGAGCCGCACGAATCCGTCGGGATTGATCGACGGCGTGACGGTGAGGATCACGCCGATCTCTTCGGGCACCACGCTCGACTGCTGGCCGCTGGCGCCGAACGTCACCGAGTTGGGCAGGCGCACGGTGTCGCCGACCTGGATGAATCCCTCGGTGTTGTTCGCCACCATCACGCTCGGATTCGAGAGCAGCTGAATGCGGTTCTGACTCTTGAGCGCGTTGAGCAGCAGGTCGAACTGCGACGAGCCGATGGCGATGTTCGGCAACCCCGCCGCGCCGAAGACGGCCGGCGCAAGACCGACGAGACCCGGAATCGAGATGCCGGATCCGAACGCGCCGCGCGGCAGCCCCATGCCGCCCGCCACGTTCCAGTCGCCGGCCTGGAAGCGCACGAACTCGAGGCCCAGATCCTCGGCGTTGCCGAGCGTCACTTCCGCCAGAATCACCTGGATGAGCACCTGCGGCGGATCCACGTCGAGCTCGCGAATGACCGTCTGGAGCGTCTCGAGGTAGCGCGGGCTGGCGGTGACGAGCACCGAGTTCGTCTTCGAGTCGCCCACGATCGTCACTTCGCGCTCGAGCAGTCGGCTCGCGGAACCGATCTGTCCCGTGCCGAGCGTGGCGATCACCTTGCGCTGATCCGTGTCCACGAACTGCGTGACGAGCTGCGCCACGTTCTCGGCGGAGGCGTTGCGAAGCGCGAAGACCATCGTCTCGCGCTCGTTCGCCACCTGGCCGTCGAGCTCCTTGACGACCTTCTCGACGAGATCGAGGTAGGTGGGCGTGCCGCTCACGAGCAGGCTGTTCGTTCGGCTGTCGATCGTGATCGAGAGCGCCTGGCGCGGATCGGGCACCATGGTGAGGTCGGAGCCGAAGAGGCCGTCGGCGCCGGCGAT
>VGXK01000077.1 GCA_016873355.1 Phycisphaerae bacterium
AGCGGCGTCGAGCGCGGTCGCGCTCGCGGCGGCACGCTCGCCCGCACCGTTGGTCGCGCCCGCATCAGCGGGGGCGACGGAGGTGCGCGGCGATTCGCGGCGCGGCTCGGGGCGTTCGGAAGGTCGATTCGATCGTGCGGTGCCTTGCGTGCGGAACGGGTTCATGACGCACTCCTTCGATGCAGGCCGCCTTCGCGGCTGCGCCGGCAGATAGCGGCCGCCGGACCCCGTCTGACGCGATCGTCCCGTTTTTCCGGAGCCGCTATTTCGCGGCGAGAAGCAGCAGGAACTCGAGGTTCCCCTCGCCGCCTCTTCTTCGGGAGCTCTTGCCGCCCGTGATCGGCGACTCGGTGATCGCCAGCACCCGCGCGCCGAGCGCCGGCATCTCTTCCGTCACGCGGTGCACGACGCGACGCGCCTCGTCGTGGGCCAGGAACCCGTCCTGCAGCAGACCCTTCTCCTCCGCGCCCAGCTCGTAATGCGGCTTGACGAGCGAGATGATGCGGCCGCCGCGCGCGCTCGCCGTGGTGCTGCCCGGCCCGTCCGCCGCGCTTCGCGGCTCGAGCCAGCGCAGCGCCGCCGGAATGGAGAGCCGCTGCGGCGTCCACGCGAGATCGACCACCACGAGATCGACGCCCTCCGGCGGCGGTGCCGCGTGAAGCGCGTTCGTGCGCTCGCGCACCGTCACGCGCGGATCGTTGCGAAGCGTCCACGCGATCGTTCCGTATCCCGTGTCGATCGCGATCACGCTCGCGGCGCCGCGCTGAAGCAGGCAGTCGGTGAAGCCTCCCACGTTGCAGCCGAAGTCGGCGCAGCGCCTGCCGCGCGGATCGGCGCCCGGGTCACCGGGGGTGAACGCATCGAGCGCGTGCGCCAGCTTGAGGCCGGCGCGGCTGACGAATCTCTCGGGTATGTCGCTCACCTGCGCTCGCCGACGGTAGCCGATGGAGCGCGATCCGGCGCACCGTCCGCCGCGCCCGGTCATCGGTGAGCTCGAAGGCCGGTCGCCGGAATCCTGGCCACGCATTCGGCGCATCGAGAATCGGATGGCTCCCGCTACGCTGCCTCGGCGGCGTTCGCGCGTGGGGCGCGGCCGATCTCGGCTCGGGCGATCGTGGAGGAGACTCGATCATGGAAGTCGTTCGTCCGCGTGGGACGGGTTCGCGCATGCTCGGCATGCTCGTGGCGCTGTTCGTCCTGGCGGCACCGTGCCTCCGCGGACACGCCGAAGTCCTCACCATCCGCGGTGCGCTCGTCGACCAGGCGGCGCGCCCCGTTTCGGGCGCCGTCGTCGTCACCGAGCGAGGCGGAAGCGCGGTCAGCGCGAGCGACGGTTCGTTCTCGCTGCCGCTCGACCTGCCGCCGAACCTCGCGACGATCCGCGTGACCGCCGTCGCAACGACGGATGGCGGCACGCTTCAGGGCCACAAGGAACTCCGCGTTGCGGGGCAGCATGCGGAGGCCGACGCAGGCACGATTCGAATGCTGGCGTCGAAGTCGTGCGATCCATCGTGGCTTCCCACGTTCGGCGGTTTTCCGGGCGTCAACCTCGACGTCCATGCGCTCGCCGTGTTCGACGACGGTTCCGGCGGCGGACCGGCGCTCTACGCCGCCGGCGCGTTCAATCTCGCCGGTGGAATCGCGGTCAGCAAGATCGTGAAGTGGGACGGAGCGTCGTGGACGGCGCTGAGCACGGGCATCGACAACTCGATCTACGCGCTGGCGGTCTACGACGACGGCCTCGGCGGCGGACCCGCCCTCTACGCCGGCGGCAACTTCACGACGATCGCCGGCCAGGCGTTCAATCGCATCGCGCGCTGGAACGGATCGACCTGGTCGCAGGTGGGAAGTGGCGTGACGGGCGGGAATCCCGTCGAGGTTCGCGCGCTCACCGTCTTCGCCGGCGGCACCGGTCCCGAGCTCATCGCCGCCGGCTCGTTCCTCAGCGCGGGCGGCTCGCCGGCGAACCGCGTCGCGCGCTGGAACGGCGTTCAATGGAAGCAGCTCGGTGGCGGCGTGAGCGACATCGCCTTCGCGCTGCGCGTGCACGACGACGGTTCCGGGCCGGCGCTCTTCGTGGGCGGCGGCTTCTTCACCGCCGGCGGCCTGCCCGCCAGTCGAATCGCGAAGTGGAACGGCGCGAGCTGGTCGGCGCTCGGCATCGGCGTGAACAACAACGTGCACGCGCTGGAGGTGCACGACGACGGCCTGGGCGCCGGAACGGCGCTCTACGTGGGCGGGGAATTCACGCAGGCCGGCGGCGTGCTCGTCAATCGCATCGCTCGATGGAACGGCGCCGCATGGTCCGCGCTCGGGAGCGGCTTCAACGAAGCCGTCCGCGCGCTGGCGGCCTACGACGACGGAACGGGAGGCGGGCCGTCGCTTTTCGCGGGCGGCGACTTCACGATGGCGGGCGCGCTGACCGTGAACAAGGTGGCGCGATGGAAGGCGGGAGCGTGGTCCGCATTCGGATCCGGCGTCTCGAGCACCGTTCGCGCGCTGATCGTCTTCGGCGGCAGCGATGGATCGACGCCGAAGCTCGTGCTCGGCGGCGACTTCAACATGGCCGGCCCCTACAACGCGCGACGCCTGGTGCAATGGAACGGCGTCAACTGGTCGCTGCTCGACCACGGCGTCAGCTTCAACGGCACCGTGCACGCGATGCTGGTCTTCGACAACGGACTGGGCGCCGGCCCGCAGCTCCACATCGGCGGCACGTTCGTGTCGATCGGCACCAAGACGCTCAATCGCATCGCGCGATGGGACGGCACGCAGTGGTCGTCGCTCGGAAGCGGACTCGGCGGCACATGCCACGCCCTGGCGGCGTTCGCCGGCGAATCGGGCGGTCCACCGCAGCTCTACGCGGCCGGCGAATTCCAGACCGCGGGTACGGTCGCGGCGAACCGAATCGCACGCTGGACCGGAACTTCGTGGCAGGCGCTTGGAACCGGCCTCGACGACTTCGCCTTCGCGCTCGAGGTCCACTCGCCCACGCCGGGAGGTCCGCCGCGACTTCACGTGGGCGGCCGATTCCTCTTCGCTGCGGGAATCCTTTCTCCGAGGGTCGCCATGTGGACCGGGAGCCAATGGCTCGCCGTCGGAGGATTCGATCTCCTGCTCGGCACCACCGTCTTCGCGCTCAAGTCGTTCGACGACGGACAGGGCGATGGGCCGCAGCTCTACGCGGGCGGCTCCTTCAGCACCACGAGCGGATCTCCGGCGAACGGCATCGCGCGCCGGAGCGGCACTCAATGGGTTCCGCTCGGCAGCGGAGCGTTCGGCGTCGTCTTCGACATCGAGGGGTACGACGATGGAACCGGCGACGGACCCGAGCTCTATGTGGGCGGCAATTTCCCGACCGCGGGAGGCGTGGTCGTGAATTCGATCGCGCGCTGGGACGGGTCGAGCTGGTCGGCGCTCGGCAACGGCCTGAGCAACGGCGCGGGTGAGACCGTGGTGCGCGCAATGGCCGTGCTCGACGACGGTCACGGCGACGGTCCGGCGCTCTTCGTCGTGGGCAACTTCAACTCCGCCGACGGAAGTCCGGCGTCGAACTTCGCGCGATGGGGCGGAAGGAACTGCCCGTTCTGGACGGGCATTCCCAGCACGTTCAACGCCATCGTGTACGCGGTGACCCGTACCACCGGATTCGCGGGCGTCGACTCGGCGCTCATCATGGGCGGCTCCTTCCAGACCAGCTCGGCGGCGGACAGCTACCTGGCTCGATGGGTCGCTTGTCCCGTGATCGACTGCGACGCGGCCGATCTCGATTGCGACGGACTGGTGAACGGCGACGACCTCGGAACGCTGCTGGGGCTCTGGGGCGAGTGCGATCCGTGCGAATTCGACTTCGATTGCAACGGCGAAATCGACGAGAGCGACCTCGGGTACCTCTTCGACCACTGGACCGGCTGACGAATTCGCGCTTGAACGGCGCGTGCGGTGCGAGGAGACTGCCGCCTTCGCGTCGCGGGCGCGAACAGGGATGTTCGGCACGAGCGTGGGAGAGAGAGAACGATGATCCAAGCAACTCGAGTCGTGCGTTCGGGCTCTGCGCTTCCTGCAATCCTCGTCGTCGCACTTGGGGCATCGGCCGGCGCGGCGCCGGAATCACCGGACGCTTCGTCCGGCTCCGAGACGGGCGGGGAGCTCGTCGACACCGCGTTCGGAAGCGGCGTTCCCGACGCCAAGACCTGCGCCCAAGGCGCGTGCGACTGCATCGGCGCCGAGGAGCGCCAACTCGTGGCGTCGGCGCTTCGGGCGTACGAGCTCTCCTTCGGCTCGCTCTCCTCCGCCGACGGTCTCGCGGGCGCCGAGCCGCTGCTCTATCCCTTCGTGCCCATCGCGGGGAATCTCGATCAGGACCGCTTCCACAGCTCGTTCGTCGACCTTCTGCCGGGCACGGGACTGTTCGACTTCAACTGCGGAGGCATCACCTACGACGGCCATCTCGGCATCGACACGATGATCCGTTCCTGGTGGTTCCAGAGCGCCGGCGTTCCCGTCTTCGCGGTGCTCGACGGCACCGTCGTCTATGCCCACGACGGCGAGCCCGATCAGAACACCTGCGTGTGCGGCGCGGGACTTCCGGGCACGCAATGCCCGCCGGGCACGCTCGGCAACGCGGTGATCATCGATCACGGACAGGGGCGCCTCGGCTACTACTGGCATCTGCGGAACGGAAGCGTTTCCGTCTCGCTCGGCGAAGTCGTGAAGACGGGACGGCAGATCGGTCTCGTCGCGTCGAGCGGCTGCAGCACGGGACCTCATCTCCACTTCGAGTCGCAGCAGAGCGGCGCCGCGTTCGAGCCCAACGCGGGGCTCTGCCGACCGGGCGAGAGCGGATGGGTTTCGCAGGAGCCGCTCCAGCTCGACCTCAAGAAGCTCGCCTTCGGCGTGCATCGATCGAGCCTCTCGGGAATCTTTCCGCCGCAGGAGTTCCCCACGAGCCGGCAGATCGCGCTCTCCGATCCGCTCATCTACATCTGGGTGAACATGGGCAATCTCCCGGCCGCGTCGACCTGGCAGTTCCAGTTCGTTCGACCCAACGGCAGCGTCTCATTCACTTCGAACGTCGGGAGCTTCGCCAACCCGTTCTTTCGCTGGGTGTGGTCGTGGTGGAGCTGGAACGTGAACGACATGCACACGATCGCCGGCACCTGGACGGTGCGGCTCTTCGTGAACGGCGCGATCGCGTTCGAGGAACCGGTCGAAGTCGTGGCCGCCATCAACCCGGCGTTCAACCGGGCGCCCTACGCGGTGACGGCGGCGCTCGCGCCCGCGTCGCCGTCCGTGCACGACGCGATCGTCTGCCGCATCAGCGGACATTTTCCCGTCGTCGATCCCGACTTCGATCTCGTGACGAATCGATATCGATGGCGCGTGAACGGCGTGGTGGTGCGCGACGTCACGACCGGCGGCCGCGCCGACATGCTTCCCGCCGGCGCCGCGCTTGCGGACCAGGTCGTCGAGTGCGAGGTCACGCCGAGCGACGGTCAGCTGAGCGCGACGCCCGCGCTCGCATCCGCGACCGTGCAGTGCCGTGTCGAAAGCGGCGACTTCAACGGCGACGGGCACATCGACGGCGACGATCTCGGCTCGCTTCTCGGCGAATGGGGCGCGTGTCCCGGCTGCGGCGCCGACCTGAACTGCGACGGCGAGGTGGACGGCGACGACCTCGGCTCGCTGCTGGGCAACTGGACGGGCTGAGCGCCGCGCCGATGAAATGGAATCAGGCGCTCGCGACGCCGACGAGCGCCACGCCGAGCCGATCGGCCGCCGCGATCACCGCGGGTCGATCGATCATGATCACGCGGCCGGCACCGAGCACGAGCGCGCGGCCGCCGGCGGCGGCGAGCCGCTCGATCGTTGACACGCCGACCGTGGGCACATCCGCGCGCATGTCGTGCGTCGACTTCGAGGTCTTCAGAAGGGTCCATCCCTTGGCGCGGCAGAGCGAGCCCGCGCGATCGATGAGCGCATCCGTGCCCTCGACCGCCTCGACCGCGATCACGTCCCGATCGCGCACCGCGATCGATTGCCCGATGTCGAGCTCGACGATGCGCGAGAGCAGCGGCCAGCCGAAGTCGACATCGCCCTGCGAATCGCGCGACGGCGCCACGCGTCCCATGACGCCGGGCGCTGCGAGGTGATCGGGGATGTACGCGGTCGAGTCCATGATCGTGATTCCGGCGCCCGCGAGTTCGTCCGCCACCGCCGCCAGCAGCGCGTGATTGCGGCGATCGTGGCGCAGTCGACGGTACCAGAGGAGCGCGGCGCGGAGGTCCGGCAGTTGCCGGAAGAGCCGCAGCGGATCATGCATGCGACGCTTGGAAACGCCGCCGACCATGATCGCCTCGCGCGCGCCGTCGCGGCGCAGCAGGCGGATCCAGCGCCCGATCTGCACGATTCCCGCGGTGTGGAAGCGATCGCACAGCGCCGGCAGCGCGGGATCGAACTGATCGCGAAGTCCGACGGCGACGACCGTGCGTCCCGCCGACCGTGCGCCCGATGCGACGAGCAGCGGCAATCGGCCGCCGCCGGCAATCAGCCCGAGAGGTTCGTTCGTCGTCGCCATGAGCGCTCGCGGCGTGCGCGGCAGTCTACGGCGGGAGTCGAGTCGCTCCCTCTGCCCATAACCGCATGCGACCGGGACCGGCGTTGCGCCCCCGGGAACGGCGCACGCTCGCGGCGCAGTGGGTGGCGAGTGTGCCGCCGCGCAGGATTGGAACGGGCAGGGGCGAGTGTTAGAGTTGGCTTCGAACGCCGACCTCCATCGAGCGAGCGATCAGGCATGAGTCACCGCGGCAGTTTCCTGCGTCAGGTCGTTGCGATCATCGTCGGCGCGACGGCGTTCGCCTCGGCGCCGGCTCGTGCGCTGGGAGGGGACGAGTGCGCGCCGGCGTGGACCGCCGAGTTCGGAAGCCAGCCCGGAGTGGACAACGCCGTCTCGTCGCTTGCCGTCTTCGACGACGGCGGGGGAGGCGGACCGGCGCTTCATCTCGCCGGCTCGTTTCTGAGCGCCGGCGGCGTGGCGGTGAACCGCATTGCGCGCTGGAACGGAACGGCGTGGACGGCGCTCGGCGCCGGGACGAACGGACCGGTCGAGTGCATGCTCGTCTTCGACGACGGTTCGGGCGAAGGCCCGGCCCTCTTCGTGGGCGGCAGCTTCACGAGCGCCGGCGGCGTTCCGACCGCGAACATCGCCAGGTGGAACGGAACCTCCTGGTCGGCGCTCGGCGCGGGCGTGAACGGAATCGTTCACGCGCTCGCGATCTTCGACGACGGTCTCGGCGGCGGTCCGGCGCTCGTCGTCGGCGGAGCGTTCACGAGCGCCGGGGGGGGCGCGGCGAGCCGAGTCGCGAAGTGGGACGGGACTTCCTGGACGGCGCTCGGCGCCGGCTGCGACGGCACGGTGCGCGCGTTGGCGGTCCTCGACGACGGTGCGGGCGCGGCGCTCTTCGTCGGCGGCGCGTTCGCGAACGCCGGCGGCGCTCCCGCGAGTCGCATCGCGACGTGGGACGGCGCATCGTGGTCGTCGCTCGGCGACGGCGTGAACGGCCTCGTGCGCGCGCTCGCGGTCTTCGACGACGGCGAGGGCGACGGTCCCTCGCTCTTCGTCGGCGGAGAGTTCACGAGCGCGGGCGCACTCGCCGCAAGCCGCATCGCGCGCTGGAACGACGGCGCCTGGAGCGAACTCGGCAGCGGCATGAACTCGGCGGTCTATTCGCTCGCGGTGGTCGACGACGGCACGGGCGGCGGGCCGGCGCTGCACGCGGGAGGACTCTTCGTCATCGCGAACGGCGTGGTGGTGAGCCGGATCGCGAAGTGGACCGGCGCCACCTGGAGCGACCTGGCCGCCGGCACGGACAACGCGGTGCTGGCGATGATCGGTTTCGACGACGGGCGCGGCGACGGCGCCGCGCTCTTCGCCGCCGGATGGTTCACGAACGCAGGCGGCGTTCGGGCGCTGCGCGTGTCGCGCTGGAACGGCTCCGCATGGTCGGCGCTCGGAACCGGTCTGAACGGAACCGTGCGCGCGATGGCGATCTTCGACGACGGCCTCGGCGGCGGTCCGGCGCTC
>VGXK01000078.1 GCA_016873355.1 Phycisphaerae bacterium
CGGCGCGTTCCGCGCCATCAGCCCGCGCTCGTGCAGCGCCTCGCGCACGAGCGCAATGTCGAGCTGCTCGAGATAGCGCACGCCGCCGTGCACGAGCTTGGTCGAGCGGCTGCTCGTGCCCTTCGCGAGATCGTGCGCCTCCACCAGCGCGGTGCGCCATCCGCGCGACGCGGCGTCGACCGCGACGCCGAGACCCGTCGCCCCGCCGCCGATCACGAGGCAGTCGAACCGCTCCGACTCGAGCCGCGCCAGCGCCGCATCCCGCGAATCAATCACGAGTTCGTGTCTCCCGCCCAGCCGCGCGATCGTTCGACCGCGCGATGCCAGCGCTCGAGCCGCGCCGTCCGTTCCTTGCCCGGCATGCTCGGGCTGAAGCTGCGATCGACGCTTCGCTGCCGCGCAAGCGACTCGAGATCCGGCCAGAGACCCGCGCCGAGTCCGGCCATCATCGCCGCGCCGCGCGCCGTCGTCTCCAGGTCCTTCGGCCGCTCCACGCGCACGCCGAGAAGATCGGACTGGAACTGCATGAGGCCGTCGCTCGCGCTCGCGCCTCCGTCCACGCGAAGCTCCGTCACCGGGCGCCCCAGGTCCTTGACCATCGCGTCGTGCAGGTCCGACACCTGGAAGGCGATCGCTTCGAGCGTCGCGCGCGCGATGTGCGCCTTCGTGGTGCCGCGCGTGAGGCCCAGGATCGTGCCTCGCGCATGCGGATCCCAGTAGGGCGCGCCGAGGCCGGTGAACGCGGGAACGATCGTCACGCCGCCCGAATCGGGCACTTGCCCGGCGAGCTCGTTCACGTCGGACGACTTCGAAATGATGCCGAGCCCGTCGCGCAGCCACTGGATGGCGCTGCCGCCGGTGAAGACGCTTCCCTCGAGCGCGTACTCGATCGGCGACTCGCGCCGCCGCCACGCGATCGTCGAAAGAAGCCGCGCGCGGCTCGCGATCGGTTCGCGCCCCGTGTTCACGAGCAGGAAGCAGCCGGTGCCGTAGGTGCACTTGGCCGTTCCGGGCCTCGTGCAGAGCTGCCCGAAGAGCGCCGCCTGCTGATCGCCGGCGATTCCCGTCACCGGAATCTCGGCGCCGAAGTGCCGCGCGAGCGCGGTGCCGTGCAGTCCCTCGCTCGGCGCGATCGTCGGCAGCACTTCGCGCGGCACGCGGAAGAGCTTCAGCAGCTCGTCGTCCCATTCGCCGGTGCGCAGATTCGCCAGCAGCGTGCGCGACGCGTTCCCGATCTCGATCGAATGGGTGCGCCCGCCCGAGAGGTTCCAGAGCAGCCACGAATCGATCGTTCCCGCCGCAAGTTCGCCGCGCTCGGCCCGCGCCCGCGCTCCGCGCACGTGGTCCAGGAGCCACGCGATCTTCGTGGCGGAAAAGTACGGATCGAGCACGAGTCCGGTGCGCTCGGACACCATCGCCTCCGTGCCCTCCGCGCGAAGCCGCTCGAGTTCCTCCGCCGTGCGCCGATCCTGCCACACGAGCGCGTGCGCCACCGGCCGGCCGGACGCTCGCTCCCAGAGCACCACCGTCTCGCGCTGGTTCGTGATTCCGATCGCGGCGATTCTCTCGGCGCCGCCGCCCGAGCTCGAGATCGCCTCGCGCGCGGTCTCGAGCTGCGACGACCAGATCTCATCCGCGTCGTGCTCCACCCAGCCCGCATTCGGGAAGATCTGCCGGAACTCGCGCCGGCTCGACGCCAGCGCCCGCCCCTGCGAATCGAAGACGATCGCGCGCGAACTGCTCGTTCCCTGGTCGAGCGCGAGAATGCGATCCGCGGGCATGGTCGGCGTGGTGCCCCGGAGTCACCAGTTGCGATCGGTCCGCGCCTTCGTCTTCGAGGGATCGGCGAGCACCGGGAACTGCGCGAGCTGCTCCGGCGTGAGGATCTGCCGAAGCTTGGACGCCGCCCGCGCCGAGGTCTCGTCGCGCTCGAAGCGCATGCGCGAGATCGACCGCTCGCGATCCTGGACGCCCATCCAGTACTCGGCGCTCATCTGGCCGTCCTTCGGCTCGGGCAACGACTTCATCGACGCCGCGAGCATCGCGTCGCAGGCGATCTCGTACGCCGTGCGGTACTCCTCGAGCGTCTCGCGCACCAACTCGGTCTGCGCCGGCGTGAGATCGGAGAGCTTCTCGACCTTCTTGATCGTCTCGAAGAGGGCGCGCCGGTCGCGGAAGACCGTCGGATAGCTCGCCTGGCTCCATTGGCGCTGGATTTCCGCCCGCGACTGCTCCCCGAGCGCCTTCGACACCGCGTCGAGCGCCGCGAGGTTCGCGCGGCGTCGTTCGTCGAGCGCCGGCTTCGACGACTCGAGCACCTCCGTGCTGCGCTTCTGCCACTCCATCGCCGCCTTCGCCTGGTCCTCGGGAGTCGCCCCGGGAGGGAACAGGTCCGACTGGAGCCGCTCCATGCGAAGCTGCGCCTCGACGAGCGCCTCGAAGGAGCGCTGGGCCGCGCTCTCGATGGCGTCCGCGTGCGGCGCAAGCGCCGCCAACACCGCCGCCTGCTCCGCGTCGCTCAACGCCGCGTCGCGCATCACCGCGACGACGTCGACCGGCTGCTCCGCGTTCGGCGCGAAGACCCACATCTGCTGCCCCACGCAGCCGATCGAACCCGTCACGCGGCCGAGCCGCTCCACGCGTACGGCGTTCGCGTGCTTCTCGCCGAGCGCCGCCGCCATCGACGCGAAGAGCTCCTCGTCGAGCGATCGCGTGGCGGCGGCCAGGTCGCGAAGCAGTCCCGCGCTTCGTTCGGCCTTCGACGGATCGAGCCGCATCGGTCCTTCCTCCTGGACCTGCCACTGGTTCATGCGCGCCTCGTCGTAGGCGGTGCGCTTCGGCGCCACCGTTTCCGTGTGCCGCGCGAGATAGTCGCCGTGCAGCGTCTCGATCATCGTGCGCTGCTCGTCGCTGGCGCCGATCGCCGTGAGGAACCGCTGCAGCGACGCCACCGAGTAGGGACGCAGCTGATGCGGAACCGTGTCGACGGTGACGGTCGCGCCTTCGAAGCCGCCGTAGCCCGTCTCGACCGCCTCCGCGTCCCCCTCCGCCGCCGCGATCGCCACGGCCTGCTCGGTCGCCGCCACCGGGGGCGCCGTTCCGTCGACGGTCGCCGGCGCGTCGGGCGCGTTCAGCTTCTCCGCCACCTCCGCCGGAAGCTGCGCACGGATCGCGTCGTCGCCGAACGCCACCGCGCGCTGGATCTGCTCGATGAGCTTCTGCCGCTCCTCCTGCTGGCGCTGCATCGTCGCGCTCCGCGCGTCGGCGCCGCCCTCCTCCATGATCGAGAACTGCGTCAGCATCATCTCGGACTGGAATGCGTCCTCGGCCTTGCATGCGGCATCGAGCGCCGCGACGGCGCGATCCATCGTCTCGCGATGGATGCGATCGATCGTCGACGCCGCCGCCGTGTGCTCGCCCACGAGCTTCTTCGCGCGCTCGACGCGCATCGCGAACATCTTGGGATAGTGACCGGAGACGCTCGGGTAGGCGCCCGAGAGCCATGCGGGCACGAGCTTGAGCCGTCCGTCCCAGGAGAGTCCGTCCCGCACCTGCGTGTAGCCCTTGCGGGTCGAATCGCCCACCTTCGCGCCCTCCTCGAGCACGGCGGTGAAGGTCTCCTTGATCATGCCCGACATGCGCCGGTAGAGCTCGACCGCCTGCTCCGGATCCTTCTGCGCCTGCTCGAACGCATCGCCCCAGAGTCCCGCCTTCTTCATCCGGTCGCCGAAGTCGGTGAGCAGGCGCTCGGACTCGTCGACCGAGCGCCGGATCACCGCGAGATGTCGCTGCTCGTGATCGCGCAGGATCGGATCGACCGCGGCGAGATCCTCCTCCGAGAGGCCCGCGCTGAAGACGAGGTCGGAGAGGCGCGTGCGGCTCGGGCCGCCGAAGCCGCCCGTCATGTCGCCGAGGATTCCCGTGCGCAGGACCTCCGCTTCGCGCACCCAGCGGATGCGGTCGACGCCGGCCTGCTGAGCCTCCGGCAGCGCGAGCCGGATCGATTCGAAGAGCGTCGTGTCGAGCCCGATCACCCGGCCGCGCAGCGCCGTGTAGCGGCGCATCCACGCTCCCATGTCGCCGCCGGTGAGCATCGGCGGTCGCTCGCGCGCGAACGGCTCGAGTTCCGCGTCCTGGAGTCGCCGGTACGCGTCGAGGTATTCGTCGTGCGCCTTCTCGATCGCGGCGCGTGCCTCGGGAGACGGCTTCGCGTAGCGACCGAGCGATCGGTCGAGCGACTCGGTCGAAATGGGCTGCGCGAAGCTCTGTCCCTGGGCTTCGGCGCGACGAGCCGCGCCGACCACCGCGAGCGCCGCCAGCAGCAGGATCGTCCATCGTGTCGGGAATGCCGCCGTCATCGCCAACCTCCGATCGTGTCGTTCGATCCCGCCCAGCCGGCCCGGGCCGGGAGTCGCCGCGTCAGATCACCGGTCCGAGTCCCATCAGCCGCCGCCACACGCTCACCTGCCCCAGGTGCATCTGCAGGTGCGATCCGCACAGGAAGTTCACCATCGCGCCGATCGTGGGCAGGAGCTCGCGCATGCGGCCCTCGAGCGGATTCGCCTCCGCGAAGCGCTCGTCGGGAATCTCGGGAAGCGTGGCGGCCACGAGCTCCCATCGCCCGTTGAAGCGCTTCATGATCTCGTCCTTCGCCGGATAGCGACCGTCCTGCTCGACGCAGGGCGTGCCCGCCTTGAAGAGCTCCACGAAGCGTTCGTCGGGCGCCGCGAGCTCGCGTCGGCCCACGACCTCGAGCACTCGTTCCGGGTAGATCGCAAGGTGTCCGATGTTGAACGCCGGATGGTTCACCTTGGGCGCCGGCATGTGCGCGAAGCGATCCGCGGGAACATCGGCGACGAGCTTCGCCGCGTACCCGAGCGCAAGGCGGAGCTGCGGGACGACGATCGGCGCGAAGCGGGAGAGCGTGGCGGTGGGCATGCGGGGATCCTCCGGCACGATCGTACCCGCGAGTTCCCGCGGCGATTCCGATTCGTGCGCGGATCGGCGCGTTCAGAGGCCCACGATCCGGTCGTAGACGCTTCGCGCGAGCGCCGCGTCCACGGTGCCCGAGACGATCGCGCGGCCGTCGGGGAAGAGCGCGAGCTCGAGCGCGGCGCCCGTGTCCGCGACGGCCATGTCGACCTCGCCGCGCAGGATGCCGTCGCGCTCCTCGAAGCGGCCGTGCGATGCGAGCCTCGATCGCAGCGCCGCGAAGTCCACCGCCGCGCCGCGGCGAGAACCTCCCGCGGCGCTTCGCGGAACGATCTGCACCGCGCGGCGCCCGCAGAGCACGGTGGCCTGCTCCATCTGGTCGCCGTCGAGCCACTCGAAGCGGCGCTTCGCGCAGCAGACGCACTCGGGAGACGGCGCCGCATCGGCGCCGATCGTGATCGCGCGAGCGGCGTCGAGATCGAGGCTCCAGAGACCGCGCGATGCGAGATCGCCGCGTCCCGCGAGCACGCGGATCGCCTGCGTCGCGGCGAATCCCGCCACGATCGCCACCGCGCCGCCGAAGACTCCCACCGTGTCGCAGGTCGGCAGCGCGCCCGGCGCGGGGGCCTCGGGATGAACGCAGCGAAGGCACGGGCGCCCCGGAAGCACCGCGAGCGATCGTCCCTCCATGGCCACCACCGCCGCGTGCACGAACGGAACGCCGTCTCGCACGGCGAGATCGTTGAGCAGGTAGCGCGAGGGCATGTTGTCGAGGCCGTCGACGATGACGCCGGCTCCGCGCGCAAGCTCCGCGGCGTTCTCCGGGCCGAGGTGCTCGACGCACGCGTGGATGCGCACGCTCGAGTCGATCTCGCGCAGGCGGCGCTTCGCCGCCTCCGCCTTCGGCGCGCCGGCGCGAGCGTCCCGTTCGTCGAACAGCGACTGGCGCTGAAGATTGCTCCACTCGACGAGATCGCGGTCGACGATCGTGAGCGTGCCGACGCCGGCGCGAACGAGCAGTTCCGCCTGTGCCGACCCGAGCGCGCCGCAGCCGACGACGAGCGCGTGCGACTCGCGCAGGCGCCGCTGCCCCTGCTCACCGATCCACGGGAGCAGGCGTTGGCGATCGAACCTCGATTCGGATCCGTTCACGGCGCCCTCCGGGCGCTGCGGGTCACGCGGCCCATGCCGCCGGAGGCGTCACCGGGCACACTCGTCGCGGCGCGACGACTAGGCCCAATAGTCCCGGAGGGACTACCAGGCGAAATGCGCGAAGGCCTTGTTCGCATCGGCCATTCGATGCGTGTTCTCCTTCGTCGTGACCGCCTTGCCTTCGTTCTTCGACGCGTCCCACAGCTCCTTCGCAAGGCGAAGATGCATGGGCCGCCCCTTCTCCTCTCGAGCCGCCTCGATGATCCACCGGAAGGTCAGGCTCTGCTGCCGGCGCCGGTTGAGCTGCATCGGCACCTGGTAGTTCGCGCCGCCGACTCGCTTCGAACGCACCTCGACCACCGGGCGCACGTTGTCGAGCGCTCGCTGGAAGATCTCGATCGCCGTCTTCGGCAGGTTCTCCGGCTTCTCCTTGTCGAGCCGCGTCTGGATCGCGTCGAAGGCGTCGTAGACGATCTTCTGCGCGGTCGCCTTCTTGCCGTCGTACATGATGCAGTTGACGAACTTGGCGACCGTCTTGTCCTGGAAGCGAGGGTCGGGCTTGAGTTGCTCTTCGCTCTTCGTGAAGGTCGAGGGCATGAATCGTTCTCGTGAGTTTCTGGCTTGGCGCCGAATCGACCGTTACTTGCTCTTGGCGGCGGCCGCCGCCTTGCGCTTGACGCCGTAGAGCGATCGACCCTGCTTGCGACCCTCGACGCCGAGGCAGTCGAGCGTGCCGCGGACGACGTGGTACCGAACGCCCGGAAGATCCCGCACGCGTCCGCCTCGCACGAGCACGATCGAGTGCTCCTGAAGGTTGTGTCCCTCGCCTCCGATGTAGGCGGTGATCTCCTTGCCGTTGGAGAGTCGCACGCGCGCCACCTTGCGAAGCGCCGAGTTGGGCTTCTTGGGCGTGACGGTCTTCACCTGGAGGCAGACGCCGCGTCGCTGCGGGCAGGCGGCAAGGTCCTTGACCTTGCTCTTGCCGGCCAGGGAGAGTCGCGGCTTCCGAACGAGTTGATTGATGGTGGGCATGGCGCGGTCGCTGGGCGGTCGAGTCGGATCGAGAAGCCTACCCAAAGCCGCAAATGCCCGCAACGCACGGGTCGCCGAAGCAAACTCGGATCCGCACACCGGCGGAAGCGCGGCGTGCGGACCCGAGGGATGGGTCGTTTCATCGGTCGCAAGGAGCCTGCCCTCCGGCGTGATCGGAGGGAGGCTCCGTAGGAGAGTTCAGAGCGGATCGACGCAGATCTCGTTCAGGCAGGCGTACGTCCACCCATCGACCTGGTCGTGGCAGGTCGAGACCTCGTCGAGCGCCTGGAACAGTTCCGGCGCCAGATCGTCGGCGGTGGCGCCCAGCAGCGAGAGGTACGCCGCGGGAATGCCGTTCCACGAGGAGCCCGGCTTCGCTCCGATCTCGAGCGCGACTCCCCCGTAGGGCTCGGCGAACAGCGCGTTCAGCGCCACGAGGAACCAGAGGTTGCAGGTCTCCTTCTGCGCCGCGTCGAAGACCTGGCACATCTGCTTGCAGGAGGTGAAGGAGGGCGGCTCCTCGTCGCCGGGCGCAACGGACTTTTCATCGGCCGGCGCGATCGTCGGAGGGCCGGGTTGCGGCGCCGGCGGCGTCGACCACGCCTCCACCTGGATCACGAAGGACGAGGCGCTGACGAGGTCCGTCACTTCGCCGAGCAGCACGACCGCCATGATCGCGAAGGGCTCGCTCGAAGCGTCGTTCGGGTGGACGACATGCGTCGTGAAGAGGCCCATGACATGATGGCCGGACCCGTTCAGCACGAGCGTGGCGGTGCCCAACTCCGCGCTGAACTGCACCTGCGCCGCGACGCTGCCTTCGGCGTCGAGCAGATCCCGCCAGCCGAACGAGAGCGATGCCTTCGTTCGCGGAAGCAGCATGAGCTGCTCGCCCGACGGCGCACCGTCTTCGTAGACCGCGAACGAGTTCGTTTCGAGCATGGAGCCCCAGGCGAGCAGCACCTTCGG
>VGXK01000079.1 GCA_016873355.1 Phycisphaerae bacterium
TCGCGAGAAGTACCCCAAGCAGTTCGACATCGACGAGCTGCGCTGCATCTACTGCGGCATGTGCGAGGAAGCGTGCCCCTGCGACGCGATCGAGCTCACGCCGCACTACGAAGTGACGGGCCTGTCGCGCCAGGAGCTCATCTTCGACAAGTCGAAGCTGCTCCAGGTCTACGACGAGACGGTCGGCGAAAAGCCGATGTGATCGCGGCGCGAGCGGATCGTCGGCGCCGGAACACGGATCTGGCTGCGGAATCGTGCCGCATCGGGATTCGCAGCGGCCCGAGCGTATGCTCTGTCCGCGCGATGGATCGCTTCCTCACCTTCGACACGGAACTCGCATCGATCATCGAGGACGACGGAACCGGGAACTGGGCCGAGCGCGGTCCGTTCGATTTCTCCGTGGCCGCCGTCAGCGACCAGGACGGCGCCACGCGCATCTGGCACTCGGTCGATTCGAGCGGCGGACCCGCCTCGATCATGTCGCGCGAGACGGCGCTGGAACTGCTGCGATTCCTCCGCACCGAACAGGAACGCGGCGTGCCGATCGTCACCTGGAACGGTCTCGGCTTCGACTTCCGCTGGCTCGGCGTCGCCGCGGGCGATCCCGCGCTTGCCGCGCGCATCGCCCTCGACCACTTCGACCCGATGTTCCAGTTCCACTGCCAGCGCGGATTCCCGGTGTCGCTGGCGAAAGTCGGCGAGGGTCTCGGGATTCCTCAGACGAAGCTCATGTCCGGCAAGGACGCACCGATCGCGTGGCGCGACGGCCGCCGCGCGGAAGTGATCGAGTACGTGCGCGGCGACGTGCAGCTCACCGCCAAGATTCTGCGCCGCATCGTGGAAACCGGCGGCGTGCGCTGGCGCACCCGCGCGGGTTCCCTCAGCGGCGAGGCGATGCCGAAGCTGCTGCCGGTGCGCGATCTCGTCGACCTCCCGCTCCCCGACACCTCGTGGATGAGCGATCCCATTCCTCGCGCCAAGTTCTTCGACTGGATTCCCGAACTCGCCGGCGCACCGCGCACCGGAGCGATGACCGCCGCCCCTCGCCCCACGCGCGCACGAACCTGATCCGCATGCCCGACCTGCTCGCCATCAACCAGACGCTGCGCAATCTCAAGCGCTACGCGGAGATCCTCTCCACGCTCGGCCGCCACGGCTTCGGCGAGGCGATCCACGAGATGCACCTCGATCGCATGATCGAGAAGAGCGTCAGCTTCATGACCGCCGGTCGCGTGTCGCCCGAATTCGCGCACCTGCCGCGACCCGTGCGTCTCCGCAAGGCCATGGAGGATCTCGGGCCCACCTTCGTCAAGCTCGGCCAGGTGCTCTCCACGCGCCCCGATCTCATTCCCCCGGAGTGGGCCGAGGAGTTCCGTTCGCTCCAGGACAACGTGCCGCAGGTGGACTTCGCCGAGATCGAGAAGCGACTCGACGAGGAATTCGGCGACGAGCGCAAGAATGTCCTCAAGTCGGTCGAGCCGAAGGCGATCGCCGCCGCGTCGATGGCGCAGGTGCATCGCGCCGTGCTCAAGGACGGCACGCATGTGGTGCTCAAGGTGCTGCGTCCCGGCATTCGCGAGCAGACCGAAACCGACATGGAGATCATGCGCACGCTCGCGCATTGGGCGGAGCATCACTTCGCGAACATGGGCTACAGCCCCGTGGAGGTGGTCAACGAGTTTGCCCGCGAACTCGCCAAGGAAGTCGATCTCACGCACGAAGGCCGCGCCACCGAGCGGTTCCGCGAGCAGTTCCAAGACGATCCCGACATCGTCTTCCCCAAGGTCCACTGGGAGGCGACGACGCGCAACATCCTTGCGCTCGAAGAGATCAAGGGCATTCTCCTTTCGCGCTACAAGGAGGGCGATCTCACGAAGGCGGAACGCCGAGCGGTGGTGGCCAACGGCGCCCGCGCCGTGCTCCGGCAATGCCTCGACTTCGGCTTCTTCCACGCCGATCCGCATCCGGGAAACCTCTTTGCGCTGAAGGGCGGACGCATTGCCTTCATCGACTGCGGCATGACGGGGCAGGCCGATTCGCGCACCACGCAGCAGTTGGCGGACCTCGTCTCGGGCGTGGTGAGCGGCGACGTGGATCGCGTGATCGCGGTGGTCGGCCTGCTCGGCGACATCGACCCCTCGAAGCTCGAGAACCGAGGCTTCCGCGCCGACGTGCGCGACTTCGTCACGCGCTTCCAGAACGTGCCGCTCGAGCAGCTCAACATGGGGCCGTTGCTCCAGGATTTCTTCGCGCGGCTGCGGGCGCACCACATCCGCTGCCCCGGCGACCTCGTCATGCTCATCAAGGCGCTGACCACGATCGAGAGCGTGGGCGAGACGCTCGATCCCGACTTCCAGATGGTCGAGTTCGCGCGGCCGTACGTGGAGCGCCTGGTGAAGAAGCGCTACGGCTACAAGGCGCTGCGCCGCCGCATCACCGCGAGCATGATGGGCTACGCCGAACTGGCGGAAGACCTGCCGGGCGAGATCAAGTTCCTCTTCTCGCAGTTGCGCCGCAACCGCCTCGCGGTGAACCTCGAGCATCGCGGGCTCCAGCGCATGGTGAACACGGTGGAGCACGCCAGCCGCAACGTGTCGTTTGCGCTCGTGATCTCCGCGATGCTCGTCGGCTCGGCGATTCTCGTGCTCGCGGCACGCGATCCCGGCACCGGCGGACTCTGGTTCCTCGGCATCGGCGGCTTCGTGACCGCCGCGGTGCTCGCCATCCTCATGATCGTGAGCAATCGGCGGCTTCGCATCGATCGCGATTGAGCGCCGGCGTCGCGCGGACGGCTGCGGAACTCGTCACGGAGGCGCCGGCCGCCGTGACGACTTGCGTGATCGTCGCCACGGCGGTGGCGGAGAGGGGGCTGACCTGTTCCCGGCGCCTGGTGCCACCGGGATCTACGCACCCCTCACGCGCGCACACCGAATCAACGCGGCCTTTTCCGAGACGGCGCTCGCGAAACGGCCTCGCCGAGCGCATCGAACAGTCCTCCGGCCCCCCGCAGGGCGGTTTCGAGCGCGGAGCGACCGGCCCGCGCCCCAGCCTTCGCGCTCTCCGTTCCAAGTTCGAGCACTCGCCCGTCGATCGCCTTCGACGCGCGCTGAACCGCCGGCCGGATGCGAGTCCCCGCGCGCTTCGCGTGGTCGACGATCGACTGCATCTCCTCGCGTGCGGCGCCCTTGAAGGATTTGCCCGCTCGCTCCATCGCCCTGATGAAGTCGCCCTCAAGCGAGCGAAGATCCCGGATCGCGCGCCTGGCATCGACGCGCAGGATCTTCGATCCTCGCTCGGCGGACGACGAGAGCGCCGACTTCGCCGTCGATGCGGTCGCCGCCGTCGCGTCGGCAAGTCCGTCGACGACCTGCCGGAGCACGTTGCGGCTCGATTCCGGAACCGCGCGATTCAATCCTGCCGCCGCGTCGCCGAGCACCGTTCGTGCAAAACTCGGAAGCTCACGCAGCCTCAGGTCGCCCGACCGCACCGCACGAAGGGTGAAGTCGCGAACCCTCGCTCGAACGTCCTTCGTGGCGGCGTGCGCCGCTGCGCTGCGCCTCGAGCCGCGCGATCGTGCGCTCCGCAAACGAGACTTCGCTCCGCTCGCAGGACTCCGAGTGCGAGCCTTTCCGGCACGCTTCCCGCTCCGACCGGGCGAGGACTTCCTTCGAGCCATGCGGCCACCTCCGATCGAGGCGATCGTACGGCGCGATGCGGATCGCCGCGAACTCCCGACCGCGCGCCGGCGCGGATGCGAGCGCCCGCGGCATCGGAATCACGGAAGGATCGTCGTCGGTTCAAGCTGCGCAACCTTCGGCCAGAGCCAGCCGAAGGCTCCCGCCGTCAGGCAGCCGTAGATGAGGCCGTCGAAGGTGCGCTTGATCGTGTGATTCAGACCGCGCTTGAACCAGATCATCTCCTGCCAGGTGGCAAGCGCGTAGCCGGCGAACGCGGTGGCGCCCACGAGCTGGAAGACCTTCAGATAGTCGGCGCCCGGTCCGTGCGCGCGGCTCGCGACATAGCCGGCGAAGAGGCCGACCACCGCGCAGTAGATGAACCACATGATCAGGGTCTTGCCCATCTGAATCGGACCGTTCGGCATCACCGTCATGAACACCACCGGACCGCGCTTCATCTTCTCCATGAACTCGGGCGAATTCATGTCCGCATTGCTCTTGCAGCGCGGCACCATGTAGTCGCCCGGCGGGATGTTGAACGGCCGCATCGCGTTCATCACCGCGTCTTCCTGCGGCATCGCCGGGAAGTCGTTCTTGTGCCAGAGCGGCATCATGTGAATGATCCAGCTCGCCAGGAAGACGATGACGGTCGAGACGAGAATCGGTTGCCAGAGCGAGAGAAGATCAGTCATTGGTGCCTCCAGCGGCGGAACGGTGCGGGATCCGACCACGGCGCCGACACGACTCGCGCAGGAATTGCATCGGCCGCTCGGGTCTTGCCGCTTCACTCATTGGCTGGCACGGCCCGACGCGGTCGCCGAGGGCGCGGTAGATTCCGCCGCCGCCATCCGGCACCCACTGCTGCATGAAGCCAAGCACCAGGGCGCCGCACTGGCACCGCACCATCACGCTCATCGGGGTCGTCGCCCCCACGCTCGCCCTTGCGGGGGCGATCGCACTGGCCTGGGGAGGGCTCTGCCGGGGCATCGACCTGTGGATGCTCGGCATCGGCTATCTGCTGACGGCGCTCGGCGTGACGATCGGGTTTCACCGTCTCTTCACCCATCGCGCCTTCGAGGCGTCGCCGGTCGTGGCATGGACGGTGGGCATCCTCGGCTCCATGTCCGTGCAGGGGCCGCTCATCTGGTGGGCCGCGAAGCATCGTCAGCATCATCAGCACTCGGATGAGGAACTCGACCCGCATTCGCCGCACGCGGGTCACGGCGCCGGCGTGTTCGGCGCGATCAAGGGCTTCTGGCATGCCCACGTGGGCTGGCTCTGCGAGCGCGATCTTCGATCGCAGGCGCAGCGGTACGCGCCCGATCTCTTCGACGATCCGATCTCGCGGCGCATCGATCGGCTGTTCGCGCTGTGGGTCGTCCTGGGTCTGGCGATCCCGATGGCGATCGGCGGCGCCATCTCCCGATCCTGGGAAGGAGCGTGGCTCGGCCTGCTGTGGGGCGGACTCGTGCGCATCTTCGTGCTGCACCACGCCACCTGGTCGATCAACAGCGTCTGCCACCTCTGGGGTTGGCGCGAGTTCGACTCGGGCGACGAGAGTCGCAACAACCCGGTCATGGGCATCGTGTCGATGGGCGAGGGATGGCACAACAACCACCACGCATTCCCCGCGAGCGCTCGACACGGCTTCGGACTTCAGTTCGATCTGAGCTGGATCATCATTCGGTCGCTGGCGGCGGTGGGACTGGCGCGACGACTGCGCCTGCCGAGCGCCGAGCACATGGAGCGCAAGCGGCTGCACTCGCGAGGTCGCGCCGTCACCGTCCCGCCATGAACGAGCTCGTCGTGGAGTTCCTCGGCGCGTACTTCCCGGTGCTCGTCGTCGGGTGAACGGTCGTGCCCGTTGTGCCGGGAGCGATCCCGCCGATCGCAATCGGCGCCATCGTCATGACGATGTTCAACGCCGGCGGTCGTGCGTCGGGGGCGCACTCCAACACGGCGGAGACGCGGGCGCCGTGGCGGCGCCCGCGCTCCGCGCGGACCCGATTCGATCCGTTGCGTCGGAAACACGAACTCAGTTGCAGGGACCCCACTCTCCGAGCAGCGTTCCGAGATCGGCGCCGTTCGTGATTCCGTCGCCCGTCAGATCCGTCGGACCCGACGAGCCCCAGCCTCCGAGCAGCGTGCCGAGGTCATTGCCGTCGACGACGCAGTCCTGATTGAAGTCGGCCGCGCATTGGCACTGCGGCGGCACCGGGTCGTTGATGTCGCCGTAGCTGCGCGTGCGGAACGGGTTCCGCACGAACGCGTGCAGCGCGTCGACTTCGTCGCCGTCATCGAGACCAAGGTCGTTGCAGGAGTAGATCGACTCCATGGCGTTGCCGTTCCATCGGAAGATCGTGCAGCCGGAGGCGTTGAATGCATCGCCCTTCGGGACCGAGAAGACCATCGCGTCGATGCCCTTCTTGAACTTCAAGCGACCTCGAAGGGCAGGCATGGGGTGGTTCATCGGCACCCGCAGATCCTCGTCCGTGTTCACATAGAGTCCGAGGGCATCGATGTTGCCGGGCAGATTGGCGCCCGGTTGCCAGCCATCGGTGGCGGGACTCCAGAACTTGTAGAGCTTCTGCATTCCATTCGGGCGCCACTTGTCCCAGACCCAGATGTCCGGCGAGCCGACGACGGTCCAGAAGATCGGATGGTTCGGCACTCCCGCGTTGAAGACCTCGGCGGCGGAGCTCATCGAGAGCGCCGTGACATCGGCGTTCGCCTCGTAGAGGGTGTCCACGAGACCCATCGCCTTCGCGCGAATGAACTCGCGGTTGTCCTCGTTGCCCGCGACCGCGTAGATCTGACCCGCGGGTTCACGGAAGTCGTCGAGCGTTCGCTCCACATCCGAGTCCTCGAGTCCCCAGGAGCCGTGATCCACCGAGAAGTAGAGGTTTGGAATGCCGGTGGGCGCCTGCATGGCCGGCGTGCTGAAATAGACCTCCTCGAAACCGGTGGAGAAGGAATTGATCGCTTTCGGATCATTCGGATTGAACGCGTAGGCCGCCTTGTTGGTCTCGCCGCCCGCGTCGAAGAGCAAGCGCTCGGGGTTCGCCACGGCCGCGACGGCGGAGCCGTCGACGCCGACGCTGCCCGGACCCACGCCGATGAGGATCGGCGCGTCGGCGCTGCCGTGATCGGTCGTCCAGATGAAGAGCTTGACGATCTTGTCGTCGTCGATCGCCCCGCCGTTCGCGAAGACGCTCACCGCCGAGTACACGAAGCCGTCCACGAACATCAAGGCCTTTCGCAACTCGGCGCGCGTCGCCGGCGCGTTCGACTTCCAGCCGACATTCGGAACGGCCTCGCCCGCTTCGTACCCGCCGCACATGATCCAGATGTTCTGCTCTTCGAACTGGTAAGTGTTCACGAGCACCTTCCGGATCGCATCCATGTTGTTGATGTGCCGTCGCTCCGGATCGCCGGCGAAGAGGATCGCGATCCTCAGGTGGCCGGTCGTCAGGTTGTCGTCGGCGCCGTTCGACAGGTGCTGGACATGCTCGAATGCGATGTTCGGGTTCTTCGGAATCGCGGAGACGCCGCCGTCGATCATCGCGTTGTAGGCGCGCTTGGCGATCTCCTTGAACGACCAGACCGGCTCGACCTGGGCGCCGTACTGCGCGCGATCCTTGAACGCGTGCGCGTACCAGGAGAACCAGCTCGCCTGCGCGCCCGTCTCCGAGGCGCTCGCCGTTTCGAAGTACTTGCAGGCGCTGTTGGCCGCGAAGTTCGAGATGGGCGGCGTGGCGGTCGACGCCGCCTCGAGTTCGTGCACGAATCCGCCGGAGAAGCAGTGCGCAAAGGTGCAGCGCACGAGGAAATCCCAGCTTCCCGGGAAGGATTCGCGCGCCCCCTTCTCGCCCTCGGCGACCCAGCCTGCGAATTCCTTGTCCCAGACGAGACCGTCGTGGGTGACGAGCGCCGTCTTCCAGGTGGAAGTCTTGTAGGCGAAGTCGGGAATCTCCACGTCCGCGCGAGCTGCGGCGAACGACGCCGAGCCGAGCGTGGCGATCGAGGTGAGCAGAACGATGGCGCGGCCGAGACGGCGGCTGGTGCGGCATCCGGCGTTCCTGGTGGCGAATTGCATCGAGGGTTCCTTCGAATGTTTCCCGGGCACTGGATCGGGAGGCGCCGCGGAGTCGCCGCGGGGCCGGATTGCGGGGGCGCGCCGGAATGGCGCGCCGACACCGCAGGTACGGGGGTCCCCGACGCTTCTGACAGTGCACCGAAAGGGCGGTTCCTCCGAAGCTGCCCGAGCTCCATCCCTCGCCCCGCCCCGCGCAGCAGCGTGCCACCACGCCCCGCGCAGCAGCGTGGGCCCCCTCCCA
>VGXK01000080.1 GCA_016873355.1 Phycisphaerae bacterium
CAGGCGCACCACGCGCTCGCAGGTGGCGGCCACGTCGTTCTCATGCGTGACCACGAGGATCGTCTGACCCTCGCGATGCAGCTGTCGGAAGAGCGCGAGGATCTCTTCGGTCGTCTTGGAATCGAGATTGCCGGTCGGCTCGTCCGCCATGAGAATGCGCGGGCGATTGAGGATCGCTCGCGCGATCGCCACGCGCTGTTTCTGTCCGCCGGAGAGTTGATTCGGACGGTGATGCACGCGATCGGCGAGGCCCACGCGCTCGAGCGCCGCGAGCGCCTTGCGGCGGCGCGAGCCCCACCAGCCCGCCCCTCGCGCGTAGATCAGCGGCAGCGCCACGTTCTCGAGCGCCGTCTGTCGAGAGAGCAGCTCGAAGCTCTGGAAGACGAAGCCCAGCTCTTCGTTCCGAACTTGCGCGAGTTCGGCGGCGCGAAGCGTGCTCACGAGTCGCCCCGCGAGCCGGTACTCGCCGCTCGTCGGTCGATCGAGGCAGCCGAGCAGATTCATGAGCGTGCTCTTGCCGCTGCCGGACGATCCCATGATCGCCACCATCTCGTTCTCGCGCACGGTGAGATCCACTCCGCGGAGGGCATGGATCGTCTCCACGCCCACCCGGTAGATCTTCGTGACTCCGCGAATCTCGATAAGCGGCGCAGCCATGCTCACCTAGAAGCGCATGTGCATGCCGCCGCCACCGCGACGACCGCCGCGACTGCCGCCGCCCTGTCCGCCGCCGCTCGGCGGACCGCCGCCCTTGTCGTCGCCGACGCCGGCGTTCTCATCCGGTGCCACCGCCTCGCCCGGCTTGAGCTTCTCGAGCGTCTTGAAGGGTCCGGTGATCACGACGTCGTCCACCTGGAGGCCCTCGACGATGAGACTGTGGGTGAGGTTCGACGGCCCCACGCGCACCGGCGCCGGCACCGCCTTGCCGTCGACCACCTTGAACACGATGGGCGTCACGCGCCGCTCGTTCTCGACGAGCGGATTCGATCGGACGTCCGAGGGAAGCTCGCTTGCGCGACGCTCCACCACCGCCTGGCTCGGAATCACGATGCCCTCGTGCGTGCCGACGATCACGTCGACGTTGCCGCCGAGTCCCGAGAAGATGATCTCGCCGTCGAGCTCGAGCGCCACCTTCACCGGGAAGTACCCGGTGTTGTCCTTCTCGAGCATGCGCTGGAGCGGCACCTCCGACACGCGCCCGCTGAAGACGCGATTCTTGTACGCGTTGATGCGCACCTCCGCGTTCTGCCCGTGCGCGATCCGGGCGATGTCCGACTCGCTCACCTTGGCCAGGATGCGCATGGTGCCGAGGTCGGCGATCGTCATGATCTTGGTGCCCGGATTGTTCATGGTGCCCACGACGACGAGCTCGCCGACTTCCGCGTTGAGCAGCGTGACCACGCCGTCGATGTTGCTGAGGATGGCGGTGCGGCGCACCGCCTGCTTGGCCTGCTCGATCTGCGCCTCCGCCGTGGCCATGCTCTTCTCGATCACCGAGATCGTGTTCTCCTGCGCGATCACCTGCGACTCGAGGTCGCGCACGCGGAGCGTCGCGTCGTCGAGCGCCTGGCGACTCACATCGCCGCTCTCGTAGAGCTTCTGCTGGCGATCGAGCGTGAGGCGGGCGTTCTCCAGGCTCTGGCGATCGCCCACGATGCGGGCCCGTTCGGCCTCCAGCCGGAAGCGCTCGCCGTCGCGGCGAGCCTCCGTCGCAGCCAGGGCGGCGTTGAGGTCACGATCGTCCAGCCGGATGACGAGCTCTCCCTTTTCCACCCGGTCGCCTTCGCGCCGGCGGATCTCCACGATGCGCGCCGAGACCTCGGCGGAGATGTCCACCTTGGTCACCGGCTCCACCGTTCCGGGGGCGGAGATCGTCTCCGTCAGCGTGCCCTTCGCCACGATCTCCGTGCGAACCGGAAGCGGCTCCTCGGCGCGGAAGGAACGGAACGACGGCGCCGCGAAGATGGCGCCGACGCCGATCACGCAGCTCACGACGACGAGGATGATCAGGGTGCGTCGCATCGAGGGGTCCCTGCCCGAGACCGCACCCACGCCCCATCGCGCGGGCGCCGACGGGGCGGGGGGTCCGAGTGTACTTCTATCAGCCGCAACGCCCTTCGGTTGCGTCCGCCGCCGAGCCGATGGCGACGCCGCCATGCGCCGCCCGCATTCTCGAGCGGTTCCTCCTCATTCGTAGCGATCTGGCGGGCTGCGACTTCGTGTGGCATCGTCGGGCTCCATCGGCGGATCCTCTAGATCCGCCTGCTTCGCCCTCCTTGCCACACTCGTCTCGCCAACGCCAGCTCGCTACGCCTGAGTCGTCACCGCTCTAATGGATCATGCGGCCGTCGAGATCCTGCGCGTCGCGCACCGACATCGTGCGCTCGCCGGCGTCGCCGCGCTTGACGGGACTGATCGCGTGGGGATCGAACGCGCGGTAGCCCTGCGTCGGCGTGCGCCAGGCGCCGGGGAGTGTGATCGGCGCCACGAACCGAAGTTGCCGGTGGCGTTCTTGAAGTCGCACGGCGAGTACGCCTTGTAGACGCTGCAATCGGCGCTCGCGCTCGCGGCGGGGCATTGCGGTCCCGCTGGAACGAGCGGTCCTCGGGCCGTTTCCTTCTCGTGCCATTCCGATCACGCCGCGTTCCCGAGACCGAGCGAGGCCGCAGCCGGTCTCAAAAAGTGAAACGCGGGGCCGTGAAGGCACGGCCCCGCGTGGGATCGGGCACAGGTGGCTTGTTCGGGCTTACTTCGCGCCGACGGTGTCGCGACCGAGGATTCCGTCGGTCGTGAGCACGTGGAAGCTGTTGCCGCCTGAGTTGTTGAGTTCGATGTCGAGGCCGAGGCCGATGCCGCTGTAGTAGCCGATGCCGGAAAGCGGGGTGTTCTTGACCCAGCCACCCGGATTCACCCACCCCGACAGCGAGTTCTGCTTCGTCATGCGACCGTCGAGATCCTGCGCGTCGCGCACCGACATGGTGCGCACGCTGCCGTCGAAGAAGAGCACGTTCGGCGACGAGTAGGTTCCCTGGTTGAAGAACCACGGCACGCCGCCGTCGCCGCGCTTGGCTGGGCTCATCGCGTCGGGGTTCGACCCCTTGTAGCCCGCCGGACCGCCCTGGAGCAGGCTGTGCTCAAGGCATCGCGTCTTGCTGTCGGGGAATGCCGCCTGGCCCTGCGTGGGAGTGCGCCATGCGCCGGCGAGCGTGTTCGGAGCGACGTATCCGGTCTTGCCGGCGAGCACGGTCGGCGCCCACATCGCGGCGGGGCTCCAGCAATAGCTGCTGAGGATCGCGTCCTGCGCGACGCCCACGTACTCCTGGCCGCTGTCGAGGTAGTCCTGGGCGCGCTCGAGCACGAGTCGGTCCTTCGGCGCGTAGAAGACGGGGTCGTAGAACTTCTTGCCGACGTAGCCGTTGAAGGTCTTGGAGTTCGGAATGCGCCACGAACCGAAGTTGCCGGTGGTGTTCTTGAAGTCGCACGGCCAGTACGCCTCGAAGACGTTGCAGTTGGCGGAAGCGCCGGCGGGGGGGCACTGAGGTCCGACGGGAATGAGGAATCCACGAGCGGTTCCGTCCACGTCGAGGCCGAGGACGAACTGCTGCGGGCAGCGGTTCTGCGTGTACTGGACGCAGTTTCCGTTGAAGGAGCCGATGTCGTCGGAGCAGGCGGTCCACTGGCGGTCGGCGTAGTCGGCGCCGTAGGCGCCGCACGCCACGCCGATGTTGCGGAGGTTGACGCGAGACTGCGTCTGCATGGCCTCCTCTCGCGCCTTTCCGATCGCCGGCAGCAGAATGGCGATGAGCAGGGCGATGATGGCCACCACCACGAGCAGCTCGATGATGGTGAAGCCGTTGCGAGATCTCTCGAGACGAATCATGTCCGATCCTTTCCGCGGTCCTTGGACCGCATGCAGAAACCCGTCTCGCTCGAGGATGGCGCGCCATCACATCGAACGAGGATTCGAACCGACAGGCCTGTGGAGAGGACGGCGGAGACCTGCCACCGAGCCGCGGCTGCCTGGGATCAAGGGCCGGCGGCGACTGCCGTACGGGAGACGATATCGTCCGTTCGGGGGCGGGTCAATCGTCGGAACGCGGGGCAGGCGGCGATTCCAGTTTGGCGCGGGCCGCTCCGCCGGGCAGAATCCGGCCCCGTGGCCGATCCGCTCATGCTCGGAACCTGGTCCTTTTCGGCCCGGGCGCTCGGCGCCGCATGGCCCGGCTTGGCGCAGGGGGGGAAGGCGCTCGACGCGGCGGTCGTCGCCTGCACGATGGCCGAGGAGGATCCGGCGGTCGACTCGGTGGGCTACGGCGGGCTGCCCGACGCCGACGGCCAGGTCTCGCTCGACGGCTGCGTGATGCTGGCGCCAGGTCGGGCGGGAAGCGTGGCGTGCCTGAAGCGGCATCGACACCCGGTGCGGGTGGCACGAATGGTGATGGAGCGCACGAGGCATCTCATGCTGGCGGGGGAGGCGGCCGATCGCTTCGCCGACGAAGCGGGCGAACTGCGCGAGGAGGTTCTGGCGCCGGAGGCTGCCGCGGCGTGGAAGCGATGGATGGAGCAGGCGGTCGGCGATGCGCTCGCGGCGGGCACCGCGGTCGAGCGCGAGGGCGTGATCGATGCGTCGCTGGCGCCGGGTCCGCGACCGGTCGATCCCGGCGCAGGCGGTCCGCTCTTCCTTTCGCAGGAGCGCCGCTGGTGGGGGCACGACACGATCGGCGCGATCGTGCGGGATCGAGCGGGGACGATCGCGGGCGCATGTTCGACGAGCGGCACGCCGTTCAAGCTTCCCGGCCGAGTGGGCGATTCCCCGATCATCGGACACGGGCTCTACGTGGATCCCGCGGCGGGCGCGGCGGTGGCCACGGGGACGGGCGAGCTCATCAGCGCCGTGTGCGGATCGTTCCTCGTGGTCGAGGGCATGCGCGCCGGGAAGAGCGCCGTCGAATCGATCCGCGCGGCGCTCGAGCGCATCGAGCGGTCGTTCTCGCTCGAGCCGCAGCATCAGGCGGCGTTCGTGGCGCTGCGAGCCGACGGCGATCATGCCGGCGGGGCGCTGCGGAACGGCTTCCTCTATTCGCGCCAGGACGGACAGGGCTGCACGGTGAGTCCGGCGACGGTGGTGCTTCGTGGCGATTGAACGATCGCGCCTCTACACGCGCACGGGGGACGACGGGACTTCGGGACTCTTTTCGGGCGATCGCGTTCCGAAGGATCACCCGCGACTCGAGGCGTACGGACTGGTCGACGAGCTGAATTCGTTCGTGGGTTCGGCGCGGGCGGAGGTTCTTGCGCTGCGAAGCGGCGGGTGTGCGACCGGCGCCGCCGGCGAGAGAGCCGCCGTCGATCTCGACGCTCTCTCGATGATCGATCGCATTCTCGAGGCGCTTCAGCGACGGCTCTTCGAGCTCGGCGCGGACCTGGCCACGCCGCCGGGGTCCAGGTTCGAGTCCCGCGTGTCGCGGCTCGGCGACGCGGACGTTCAGGAGTCGGAGCGCTGGATCGACGAGGCGGACGCCGAGAACGAACCGCTTCGATCGTTCGTGCTTCCGGGCGGAAGCGAACTCGCGGCGCGGCTGCATGTGGCGCGGACGGCGGCGCGACGCGCGGAGCGGGCGATCGTCGCCGCGTCGAGAAGCGAGACGATCGGCGAGGCGGCGCTGCGATTCGTCAACCGGACGAGCGATCTGCTGTTTGCGCTGGCTCGCCGCGCGAACGGCGCGCTCGGCGTGCCGGATGTTCCGTGGGCGCCTCGATCGAAGCCGTCGTGATCGTGCGGGCCCCGCGGGCGCGTTGCGGATGGATGGGATTCGCCACGCCGAGCGCGACTCCCTTGTGCGCCATGCCGACCTTCGTGATGCGCTCCCACGAGCTCGCCGCGTTCGCGGCGCCGTGCTCGATGCCGATCGATCGGCGGCCGTAGGCGCGAGCGACCGTTTGCGTGGTGCCGCTTCCGCCGAAGGGATCGAGCACGAGCGAGCCTTCGTCCGAGCACGAGAGGATGATCCGCTCGAGATAGGCCTCCGGCAGCTGGTTGTGGTGCTGCGTGCGGCGCTCCTTGTTGTTGCCCTGCACGCGACCCCAGTAGGGGCCGTACCACACATCCATCGGCACGCGCTTGCCGGCGTTGCGATCCTTCGCCTGCGTGCGCGGATCGGCGTAGATGCTCGCGCGATCGCTCGGTTCGAGAATGCGCTCGGGACGCCAGATGCGCGCGTCGGGATCCTTCGCGAAACAGAGCGCGTGCACCTTGCTCATGATGAACGAGGTCTCGCGATTCTGTCCGAAGCGGAAGTGCCAGACGCACCAGTTGATCATGACCAGGCCGCGGCGCTTGAGGTGCAGCACCACCTCGGCGGCGGTGTCGTCGGGGATGTTGACCCAGATCGTGCCGTGCGAGGCGAGCGCGTCGATGCAGCCGTCGAGCCAGTCGAAGGTGAAGCGCTCGTACGCGTCGCGCGGCATGCCGTCCTTCCAGCCGTCGTAGGGAACTTCCCAGTTGAAGGGCGGGTCGGCGAAGACGAGGTCGACCGAGCCGCGATCGGGAAGGGCCGCGAGAATGTCGCGGCAGTCGCCGATGTAGAGGCGCGTGTCGGGCGAGTCGGCGCGGAAGGCGGGTTCGAGCGCGGCGGCGGCGGGGTTCGGCGCGTCGTTCGCGCCGTTCGGCACGGCGGCGGTCGTCGGCGCCGCGCTCGCGCACGGCTCGTGCTTGGGCACGCGATCGCCGAAGAGCCGAATGTCGGCGCTCGCCAGATCGGCCGCGGCGCGCCGCTGCACGAGCGTGGCGCCGGTCGGCAGCGCGTAGCCGCCGGGACGATCGAACTCCGTGTTCTTCTGCTCGGCCATGCGCGCAGCGTAGCGATGCGATGCTCGATGGCGCAATCGACGCGACGAAGCGCGAGCGCCACGCGGCGCCGATGCGAGGTTGGTGAACCGCTGTGGACGACCTGTCACTCGCCGCTAGGCGCCGACGGTGCCGAAGATGCGGTCGCCCGCGTCGCCGAGTCCGGGACGGATGAACGCGCGCTCGTCGAGTCGCCGATCGAGTGCGGCGGTGTGGATGGGCACTTCCGGATGCGCCGCGAGCATGGCGCGCACGCCTTCGGGCGCGGCCACCAGGCAGACCATCTGGATGTCGCGGCAACCCATGCGCTTCAGGTGATCCACCGCGTGCACGGCGCTGCCGCCGGTGGCGAGCATCGGATCGACGACGAGCACGGGGCCGTCGGCGACATCGGGCGGAAACTTCGCGTAGTAGTCGATCGGCTTGCGGCTCGACTCGTCGCGCTGGATGCCGATGTGCCCGACGCGAGCCTCCGGGAAGAGGCGCAGGATTCCGTCGGTCATGCCGAGCCCCGCGCGGAGGATCGGCGCGAGCGTGACCGGCTTCGAGAGCCGCGAGCCGCGCATCGTCTCGAGCGGGGTCTCGATGTCGAGTGCTTCGACCGGAAAGTTGCGGCTCACTTCGAAGACCATGAGTCCCGCGATCTCATTGAGCAGGCGCCGGAACTCGTCCGGCGGCGTGTCGCGCCGCCGCGCCAGCGTGAGCTTGTGCTGGATGAGCGGGTGGTCGAAGACGCGGAGGTTCGGAAGGTCTCGCGGCGTCGTCGGCATGGGGCGGCGAGTGTACGGAGCGGCGGTCGGGGGCACGGGCGCGCGCGACGCGGCGGTGGGAACCCCCGAGCGGACCTTGATCGGCGCTCCGTCATTCCGTAGCGTCGGCGAACCACGGAGGAAGGAGAACGCGATGGACAACGTGAAAGACCTGGGAAGGTTCGCGGCGCGCGCCGCGTCGGTGTCGGCAATCGTGATCGCGGCGATGGCGGCGGCGGGCGCGGCGTCGACCGTGCACGCGTCGGACTCGCCCGCGAGTCATCTGACGATCTCGGTCGAGCGGCACGCCGATCCCTTCGGCAACAGCCCGTACTTCCTGAAGGCGCATCTCTGGCTGGCCGACACGAATCCGCAGCAGGTGCTCGCCACGATC
>VGXK01000081.1 GCA_016873355.1 Phycisphaerae bacterium
TCGCAGCCCGCCAGATCGCTACGAATGAGGAGGAACCGCTCTAGAGGATCCGCCGATGGAGCCCGACGATGCCACACGATGTCGCAGCCCGCCAGATCGTCACGAATGAGGAGGAACAGCTCTAGCCCGTCATCGATGCGCGACTCGTCGGCCACCCAATCCACCGCTCTGCGACTCGGCGCCTGGATCGCGCTCGGCTCGAATCTCGGCGATCGCGCCGCGACGATCGGCGCGGCGATCGATGCGATCGGCGCGCTTCCCGGCGTGCGCGTCATCGCGAGGAGCTCGTTGCACGAGACCGAGCCGGTCGGCGGACCGACCGCACAGGGTCGATATCTGAACGGCGCGCTGGCCGTCGAGCTCGATTCGCCGTGGACGCGGCTCGTTCCGATCGATGCGGCGCAAAGATTGCTCGAAAGGCTGCTCGACATCGAACGCGCTCTCGGCCGCGTGCGCGATCCGAGCGAACGCAACGCGCCGCGCACGATCGATCTCGATCTGCTCCTGATGGAGCGGCGCGGCGGCGACGACGACGGTGGCGCGCCGCAGCCGATCCTGCTGAACGAACCGGGACTCCAGCTTCCGCACCCGCGCCTGCACGAGCGCCCATTCGTGCTGGCGCCGCTCGCCGAGATCGCGCCGGATCTGCGCCATCCGAAGCTCGGCCGCACGATCCGGGAACTGCTTGGAGACCTTCGCTGACCCGGCGCTCGGCGTGCGCCGCGACGCCGACCCGCCTCACCGGGGTCGCGCCCTCGCGCATCGCCGCAGCGCTGCTTGGTCCCATCCGCCCGCTACGATGCCGCCCCTCTCGATGACCGCGCCGCTCGTCGCCGCCACTTCGCTCTCGCCCACGATGATCCAGGTCATCGCGAGCGTGATCGTGATCCTGGTGATGCTCCATGTGATCCTCGGCGGATGCGCCTACTGCATCATGCTGGAGCGCAAGCTCAGCGCGTGGATGCAGGATCGCGTGGGGCCGAATCGAGTGGGACCCAAGGGCCTGCTCCAGCCCATCGCCGACGGCCTCAAGTTCATCATGAAGGAGGACTACAACCCGCGCGGCGTGGAGACGTTCCTCTTCGTGCTGGCGCCCGGCATCATCATGATCCCGGCGATGATCGCGTTCGTGATCATTCCGTGGGCGGGGGTGCTTCAGCTCTCGTCGCTGCCGTGGGGTCTGGCGCAAACGCTCGGCGTGGAAGGCATGACGGTGAAGCTCACCGGCGCCGACGTGAACGTGGGCCTCATCTATCTCATCGCGGCGGCGAGTCTCGGCGTCTACGGAGTCGCGCTCGGCGGCTGGGCGAGCAACTCCAAGTACAGCTTCCTCGGCGGCCTTCGCGCGAGCGCCCAGATGATCTCCTACGAGATCCCGATGGGACTCTCGCTGCTCGCGATCGTGCTCGTGGCGGGAACGGTCGAGCCCTACGGCATCATCTCCGAGCAGTCTGAGAACGGCTGGAACCTGCTCCACCAGCCGCTGGCGGCGATCATCTTCTATTCGTGCATGCTGGCGGAGGCGAACCGCGCCCCGTTCGATCTCGCCGAAGCCGAGAGCGAGCTCGTCGGCGGCTACCACACCGAGTACTCAAGCATGAAGTTCGCCCTCTTCTTCCTGGGCGAGTACTTCCACATGATCACGGGCGCGGCGTTCTTCACGCTGCTCTTCCTGGGCGGCTTCAGCGTCAATCCGCTGCCGTTCGGTCCCGATCTGCCGACCGAGGGCGGGCTCGGGCTCATCCTTCTCCAGTGGCTCGTGGTGCTGGCGAAGGTCACCATCCTCATTTCGTTCGCCATGGCGATCCGCTGGACGCTGCCTCGCTTCCGCTTCGATCAGCTCATGCGACTGGCGTGGGAGGGAATGATTCCCGCGTCGCTGCTGGTCGTATCCATGTCCGCGCTCTTCGTCTACATGGGCTGGACGGCGTGGACCTGGGCCGGGTCGATCGCGTGCGTGGCCATCATCTATATGGTCTGGCCGTACCTGCCGAGGCAGCCCAATCCGAATCGGCGGCTCGCCCTCATCGGCAGTCGATTCAGCCCGCTGCGCGACGGCGATTCGATCGCGGTCGAGTCGACCGAGTTCGCCGACTCGCCGGTTCCGCCCACGCGCGGGGCCTGACGGCTCGGCCGGTCACCAGCGCCGCACACGCTTCATGCGCGACACCCACGCGCCGTAGCGGAGCACCGCTCGGCGGCGCTCTCGCGCCGGCGGCCATCGCTCGGGATCGTGCCCGAACGCGGTTTCGCGCCGCCAGCGGAGGTACGGTCCTCGGAAGCGGAAGCGAACCGCCGCGAGCAGCAGCAGCAGTTGCCAGAGCGCACGCAGATCGTCGATTCGCGCCGTGATCCAGTGCCGCACGATCGCAGCGTACGGTCGATGCGCCCGCTGCGCGCTCGCGCCGACGACGGCGCGCTCGTGGCCGCCGCGCCGACGCTCCCCCACTTGTCCGACGCGCAGAAACGGCTAGAGTGGTGCGAGTCCAGCTCGTCCCGCGACCTTCGACAGGCGCCGATCGTTCCCTCCGATGCGATCGGCGTCTGTTCTTCTGTCGGCGCTTGCGGCGAAGATCGAATCGCCGCGCCGAGCGCCCGTAGACTCGCGGCGTGGCCAAGTCGCGCGTCTCGTTCCTCTGCGGCAACTGCGGCGCGGTCCACCCCAAGTGGCTCGGCAAGTGTCCCGAGTGCGGAGGCTGGAACACGCTCGAGCGATTCGTGGAGACGCCGGTGGCGGGCGCCGTCGGCGCGGCCCTGGGCGGCGACGGCGGCGCCGCGCGTGCGGGTGCGGAAATGCCTCGCCCGCGCCCGCTGCCCGACGTGTCGACCGACGCCGTCGCCCGCATTCCCACCGGCATCGGCGAACTCGATCGCGTGCTCGGCGGCGGCATCGTTCCCGGCAGCGTGGTGCTGCTGGGCGGCGAGCCCGGCATCGGCAAGAGCACGCTCCTGCTTCAGGCGCTGCTCTCACTCGCCCGCGCCGATCGCACCGCGCTCTACGCCACGAGCGAGGAGAGCCCGCAGCAGATCAAGCTTCGCGCGGAACGGCTCGACTCCGCAACGCTTCCCGATCCGTCGCGGCTGCTGCTGTACGCCGACTCGCTGCTTGACCGCATGCTCGAACACGCGGTGCGCCTGAAGCCGTCGCTGCTCGCCGTCGATTCGATCCAGCTCGTCGCGCGGCACGACGTCGACGGCGCGCCCGGCTCCGTGGTGCAGCTTCGGCGCTGCTGCCACGATCTCGTCTCCTTCGCGAAGCGTTCCGGCTGCGCGGTGGTGCTCGTCGGACACGTCACGAAGGACGGCCTGCTCTCCGGCCCGAAGATGCTCGAGCACATGGTCGACGTCGTGCTCTCATTCGAGGGCGACCGGCATCATCTGCACCGCGTGGTGCGAGCCACCAAGAACCGCTTCGGATCGACGCAGGAAGTCGGCCTCTTCGAGATGACCGGCGTTGGACTCGTCGAAGTGGACGACTCTCGTCTGGCCTCGGCGCAGATGGCGGAGCCGCGCCCCGGATCGGCGACCGCGCCGACGCTCGCAGGCTCGCGCGTGATGCTCGCCGAGATCCAGGCACTCGCCGCGAGCGGATTCCTGGGAAATGCCAAGCGAAAGACGAGCGGAGTGGACGCTTCTCGCGTGGGAATGCTCGTGGCCGTGCTCGAAAAGCACGGCGGCCTGCGACTGGCCGACCAGGACATCTACGTGGCGAGCGCCGGAGGCCTGAGACTCTCCGAACCTGCCGTCGATCTTGGAGTTGCGCTCGCGATCGCGGGCGCCCACCTGAGACGCGCACTCCCTGCGCATGCGGCGGTGGTCGGAGAAATCTCGCTGGCGGGAGATCTCAGGCCCGTTCGGCAGATCGAGCAGCGCGTGGAAGCAGTGCGTCGGCGAGGCGTTCGCACGCTGCTTCTTCCCGCGGGACAGCTGCAATCCGCGCCCGGGATCTCGCTCGTCCCGATCCGGCGCGTGAGCGACGCCATCGATCAGCTTCTCGCTCCTGCGATGAAGTCTGATCGTTCCTGAACGAATCGTTGACAGAGACCGGGGACAACGCCGCACCGCGGTCGGCCTTCGTGACCGCCGCCGGATCGCGTCCCTCCATTCCTCGCGAAGGAACGAAACGCCATGCGCCTCACTCGCGTCGAGAACCAGGACCCCGAGATCGCCCGCATGAAGCAGGAAACAGGGCGACGGTGCGCCGCAGTCACGGCCGCGAGGGAGAACGGCCGAACCGGTTCCACGCGCCGCGCCGAATCGAAGACTCGAACTCCGCGTTGCGCCGACTTCGACTCCGGTCGCGTCGGGTTCGTCGCGGTGCACGCGCTGCGCGCCTTCGGTACAACACCGCGAGAGTCAACCATGTCGCGCCCTCGCCGAACGATCGTCTGCTCGCTGGCATGCGTGTCGCTGCTCGGCGTCGGATCGTTCGCCGCACGAGACGATCGCGCACCCGACGGCCTCGAATCGCTTCGCGCCGAGATCGACTCGCTCAAGAGTCGCGTGAAGAACCAGGACGAGGAGATCGCCCGGCTCAAGGCCGAGCAGGGCGCCGAGTGGCTCACCGAGGAGCGCTCGAAGGAGATCCGCTCGATCGTCCAGGATGTGCTCGCCGATTCCGACATGCGCGCGAGCTTCGCCGCCGACGGCGCGACTTCGGGCTACAACAGAGGCTTCTTCATCGCCAGCCCGGACGGCAACTGGAAGCTCGTGGTCGGCGGTCAGCTCCTGCTGCGCTACGCGTTCAGTCGCCTGAGCTCGCGTTCGCTGCAACAGCTCAATCCCGGCACGTATCAGCCCCCCGCCACCGGCGCGCAGGCGAGCTTCCCCGGCGGCGCCGAGATCAAGGGCTACCAGGGTTTCTTCGGCCAGAACACCGACATCGCGCGCACCGCGCGCGGATTCGAGGTGCGCCAGGCGAAACTCATCTTCGAAGGGCATGTCGTCGATCCGAGCTGGCAGTACCGGGTCAACCTCGATGTGCAGCAGACGACGAACCAGACCGCGTTCTCCACCGTTTCGACGAGCTCCAGTCAGTTCGGCGAGCAGAGCACGGGACCGACCTCGGGCAACGCATCGCAGGGACCGGGGAACGCAGGCGGGGTCGCGGGACTCGAGGATGCCTGGATCCGCAAGCAGATCGACCCGAACTGGTCCGTGCGCGTCGGTCAGTTCAAGAGCCCCTTCCTCAAGGAAGAGCTCGTGAGCGACACTCGCATCCTCGCGGCCGACCGCTCGCTCGTGAATCAGTTCTTCAGCACCAAGCGCACGCAGGGCATCGAGCTCACCTTCCAGAACGATTGCATCCGCATCATGGCGTCGTTCAACGACGGCGGGAACAACAACAACGGAAGCGCGGTCATCGGCAACAACGAGTTCAACGGCACCTTCGCCGAGTGGGCCTTCACCGGCCGCGCCGAGTGGAAGATCGCCGGCGACTGGGCGCAATTCGGCGACATGTCGAGCCCGAACGGAGACTCGTTCGCCGCCTATGTCGGCGCCGCGGTGAATTGGCAGCGCGGCGGCGGTGATCCGGGCGATCCCTACAACAACTCGTGGACGGTCGCCGGCGGCGCGAACGGCCTGATGACGGGCGGCGGCGCCCTCTTCGGCAACGGCGCCACCGTGATGGTCCCCGTCGCTGCGGCGCAGTACCCCAACAACATTCCCACGAACGCCAACGACGATGTGACGAACCTGACCTACACGGTCGACACGATGATCGACTTCGGCGGGCTTTCGATGTTCGCGGCCTTCATCGGCAATGTGGCCTACGGCATTCCCGCAGGCTGGGTGGCGAATCCGAGCGGCGGCTACACCACGCTGAGCGGCACGGGCAACGGTCCCAACATCGTGCCGAACAACGTGAGCGGCATCCCGAGCAACGGAAGCAACGGCGCCGTCTCCTACTTCGTCCCCGGATACGGATACGGGTATTCGCCGATCTTCAGCTACGGCGTCGTGGTGCAGGCCGGATGGTTCGTCGTGGACGACATCGAGCTCTTCGGCCGCTACGAGTGGTACGACACGCTCCACAACGGCGCGAACGCGTACGCGGGCAACACCGCGTCCTTCTGGGGCGCACTTCCGGGCGGCGACTCGCCGTTCGCGAACAACACTCGAACGAACAACGCGGGTTCGGTTCCCAACGGCGCCAACACGCCGAGCGACTCGTACCTCGGCGGAAACACGAATCCGTACTACGCCGTCAACTTCGGATCGAATCCGTACGCGGCGCAGATGAACAGCATCATCACCGGCGGCGTCAATTGGTATCCCGCCGGCGTCAAGAACCAGAACATCAAGGTCACCGCGGATCTCGCGTACTCGCTTCGCGCGGTGCTCTTTCAGAACGGGATCTACGGCCAGGGCATCACCAATGCCGACTACCGCTATGACGGTGGTCAGCCCGGCGGCGGCCAGTGGGTGGGCCGCTTCCAGATCCAATTGCTTTTCTGATCGCGCACTTTCTGCCGACAGCGCCGCCGCGGCATCAGGATTCCATTCGTTTCAAGCGCAACGATGCTGCGCCATTGCCTGCCGGGGACTCGCCCCCGGCGAACCAGCAATGCGGCATTGCAGCAACGCGGCGCGCACGCTCCCGTGACCTCGGCGCGGCGGAACACGCTGAGCGACCGCGTCAACAAGGAAAACATCGGGACGCCGTGCGCCGCCAGCAACCTCTTTGCAATGTCGAACGGCGCACGATTCAACGGCATCAAGAGTTCGGTGCCGTCGGATTCCCCGCACGGCTGATGAGCGGGAACATCCTGGTCGTCGGCGAAATCAGCGGGAATTTCAGCCATTTCCGTGCGGCCAATGCATCGACGGCCTGACGAGCGCCGACGGGATCGACATGCGTGTGTGCCGGCCTTCGCACCTCGTCCAACGATGCAGGAGTTGTCGAGCACGCCATGGATGCGGCGCCTGCGTTCGTTCCAAGGTGCCCTCATGCAAGTCGGCATCGCCGGTTTCTCCTCGATGCGCCGTGTCGCCTACTGGCCCTGGGAGCGACGGAAGGCAGGTGGCGGGAACTCCATGCGATGTTTTCTTCGATCGTCCAAGAAGGCCGTAAGTGGCTCAACGGTGGTCACTTATGCGGTGTGAACACAAGGTTTTGACATTCGCTATCATCCGGACCTTCAAAGTGACCGGGTCGGCCGAGCCGATCCCATCGCTTGCGGACCGTGGGACCGTTCCCAGAACCAACTCCCTTTGGAGCAACAGTGACATGAAGAACGCCCTGTTCATCTGTAGCGCCGCGTTTGTCCTCGCCATCCCGGCTTTCGGGGCGTCGACGGAAGCCGATGTGGACGCAGTGGCTCGGCAGCGGCTGGCGGAGCTTCGCAAGGAGCTCACCCAGTTGAAGACCGATTCTGGTCAGGACTGGCTCACGGAAGAGCGCGCCAAGGAGATTCGCTCGATCGTGCAAGATGTCCTCGCGGACTCCGACACGCGGGCAAGCTTCCAGTCGACCGGCGCCACCGCCGGATACGACAACGGCTTCTTCATCGCCAGCCCGGACGGAAACTGGAAGCTCGTGGTCAACGGACAGCTTCAGATCCGCTGGGCGGCGAGTCGCCTGAGCGGTCGAAGCATGTACCAGCTTGATCCCGGCACCTACCAGACGCCGGCGACTGGTTGGCCCAACGCCAACGGCGGAAACTGGCCCGGCCCGCTGGAGGCGCCCTTTCAGTTCCCCGGCGTCACCAGCGCAACGACTACGGAGATCCGCGGCTACCAGGGCTTCTTCGGTTCCGGTGAAGTGAACGGCATCGAGAAGACCGCCCGAGGCTTCGGCGTGCCGCGAGCCAAGCTCGAGTTCTCCGGCCATGTCGTCGATCCGAGCTGGCAGTTCCGCATCGTCGGCGCCTTCGAGCAGCAGACGACGCAGGCCGGCTTCAGCAACGTCAACGCCGCGGCCGGATTGAACCGCA
>VGXK01000082.1 GCA_016873355.1 Phycisphaerae bacterium
GATCTCGAGGTACGGGCCGAAGACCTTGCCCTCGAGGTTGATCCGCGTGCGCGGCAGGCAGGCCGCGTCGTTGTTGCCGATCTCGGAGCCGGTCGTGGCCGCCTGCAGGATCTTCGGCGGCGGCGCGAGATTGCGGTTGGAGTAGAGGCCCGCCAGCACGTTCGGATTGCTGTTGAGCGTGGCGCCGGTGTAGTTGCCGCCGAGTCCCGCCCCCGAGATCTCGGATGCCGTGACCGGCGTGATCGCGGCGCCCCAGACGCCGTCGCGGCCCGGCGCTCGGATTCCCAGCCTCGGCTTCTCGCGCGCGCCCGGCAGAACCGTCGACGCGTCGACGACGGTTCCGTAGCCGTCGGCGGAACGATCTCCGTAGCCGAGCAGGTACTCCGGAAGCGAGGTGACGGAGTGCCAGCGCTGGAGCCCGGCCCGCTTGGGCACCGTGTTCCAGTGCGCCGTCTTGCCCGTGCCGGCGGCGCCGGTGTTGAACGGCGGGATCAGAAGATCTCGCCCGGCGCCGATGTTCGCCAGGTTCGTCGACGGCCAGCCCGACGACCAGCCGAGCGTGTCTCCCACGCCCGCGCTGGTGAGCTGACTCGGAACGCCGAGCGACGGCGGGTAGTAGCCGTGATCCACCTTGAAGCGCTCGAGCCCGTTCTTGATCGATGTGAGAAGGAACTCGGTGTTCGCGCGCTGGGCCCGGCGGCTTGCGAACGACAGCGCCGCGAGCGCCGTGCTCAGCACCACCAGGATGATCCCGATGGTGACGAGCAGCTCGACGAGCGTGAAGGCGCCGCGCCGTGCGGTCGTTCGCGTGCGTGCGGGCCTCAACCGCCACCGCCCTTCTTGTTCGCGCCGGCCACGCCTTCGATCATCGACACGAGCGGGAGGAAGAGCGCGAGCACGATCGTTCCGACGATGCCGCCGAGGATGACCACCATGAACGGCTCGAGCAGGCTCAGCAGGCTGCTCACCGCCACGTCGACCTCTTCGTCGTAGTTGTCGGCGATCTTCATGAGCATGACGTCGAGGTCGCCGGTCTCCTCGCCCACGTCGATCATGTTCACCACGATCGCGTCGCAGACCTTGCTCTCGCGCAGCGGCGCCGCGAAGGTCTCGCCCTCGCGGATCGAGTCGTGCACCTTCGTCAGCGCCTTCTCGAAGACGTAGTTGCCGGAGGTGTCGCGCGTGATCATGATCGCCTCGAGGATCGGAACGCCGGCCGCCACGAGCGTGCCGAGCGTGCGCGTGAACCTCGCGATCGACGATTTCTTGATGAGCGGGCCGATGATCGGCAGTTTCGTGCGGACGATGTCCGTGGACGCCCTGCCGAAGGTGGTCTTCCGCAGCAGCTTGAAGAAGACGAAGAGGATGACGGGACTCGTGACGATCCACACGGCGCCGGGCACCGTCTGGTTCGGCGTGTAGGTGCCCGCCACCCACTGGCTCACGCTGATGAGATTCCGCGTGAGCTTGGGCAGCTCCACGCCGAAGTCCTCGAAGATCGACTGAAACTTCGGGATGACGTAGTACATGATGCCCGTCACGATCGCGACCGCGATCGTGATGACCACCGTGGGATAGATCATGGCGCCCTTGATGCGCCGGCGCAGGCGCTGGCCCTTCTCCATGAAGTCGGCCAGGCGCTGGAGGATCACGTCGAGCACGCCGCCGACCTCGCCGGCGGCGACCATCTTGCAGTAGAGGCGGTCGAACGCCTTCGGATGCTTCGCGAGCGCGTCCGACAGCGAGCTTCCCGCTTCCACGTCCTCGCAGACGCCGCCGAGGATCGACTTGAGCTTGCCCGGCTTCTGCTGCTGCTCCAGGATCTGGAGCGATCGAAGCAGCGGCAGGCCCGCGTCCTGGAGCGTGCTGAGCTGCCGCGTGAAGAGCGTCATGCGCTTGAGCGGCACGCGCCCGAAGGACGGCAGCGCGAGGTTGATGCCGCCCCCCTTCTTCTTCTTCTTGGCGGTGGCGGTCCCGGCCTTCTCCTCCTGGTTCGCGCCGCGGATCTTCTGCTCGCGCACGCTCGTCGGGAAGAGACCCTGGGACTTGATCTGCTTGATCGCGTCCTCGCTGCTCGGGGCCTCGATGGTGCCCTTCTGGTTCTTGCCGGCGGGATTGAGCGCCTCGTAGGCGAACGTTGGCATCGAAGTTCTCCGTCGTCCGATGGGCGATACTCGCCCCGTGCGTCATTCCTCGACGATCGTCTCCCGGACGACTTCGTCGATCGTGGTCTTTCCGTCGTAGATCCCCAGAAGTCCGTTCTCGCGGAGCGTGCGCATGCCGCGCTTGCGGCACTCGACGCGCAGCGCCGTGGTCGACGCCTGCGACATGATCAGCTCCCGGAGCTCGTCGTCGAGCTGCATGATCTCGAAGATCGCCATGCGCCCGCGATAGCCGGAGCGATTGCAGTTGTCGCAGCCGCGCCCGCGGAAGAAGGTGCGCCCCGTCACTTCCGACGGTCGGAGCTGCAGCTCCATGAGCTGCTCCTCCGTGGGCACGTACTCCTCCTTGCACTTGGCGCAGATCCGGCGCACGAGCCGCTGCGCCACGATCGCCTCGAGCGTCGCGGTGAGAAGGAAGCTCTCGACGCCGAGATCGAGCAGACGCAGGACGCTTCCGGGGGCGTCGTTCGTGTGCAGCGTGCTGAAGACGAGGTGTCCCGTGAGCGACGCCTGGATGGCGATCTGGGCGGTCTCGAGGTCTCGGATCTCGCCGACGAGGATGATGTCGGGATCCTGGCGGAGGAAGCTTCGCAGCAGCCGCGCGAAGGTGAGCTCCTGCTCGAGATTCACCTGGCACTGGATGAGGCCGTCGATGTCGTATTCGACCGGATCCTCCGCGGTGAGGATCTTCGTGTCGGGCTTGTTGAGCTCGTTCAGCGCCGCGTAGAGCGTGGTCGTCTTGCCGGAGCCGGTCGGTCCCGTGACGATCACGATTCCGTTCGGCTTGGCGATCAGGGCGCGAACGGTCTCGAGCTCGTCGTCGCGCAGGCCGATGCGATCGAGCGCAAGCTGCACGTTGCCGCGGTCGAGCACACGCATGACCACGCTCTCGCCGAACATGGTGGGAAGCACCGCCACGCGAAGGTCGATCGGGGCGTTCGCCACCTGGAGCTCGATGCGGCCGTCCTGGGGCAGTCGCCGCTCGGCGATGTCGAGCTTCGCCATGACCTTGATGCGGCTGACGATGGGCATCGCCAGATGCTTCGGCGGCGGCACCATCTCGTAGAGCACGCCGTCGATGCGGTAGCGCATCTTGAACTCGTTCTCGAAGGGCTCGAAGTGGATGTCGCTCGCCTTGTCGCGGATCGCCTGGAGCAGCACCAGGTTGAGCAGGCGCACGACCTTGTTGTCGTCGGCGGCTTCCTGGAGCGTGGCGAGATCGATCGAATCGCCGCGGCCTTGAAGCGCGGCGAGCGCCTCGGACTCGCCGAGCTCGGCGTAGATGTTCTGGACGGAGGCGGTCTTGCCGGCGTACTTCGAGCGCAGGATCTCGTCGATCTGATCCGGCGGGGCCACCACCGCGGAGACCTTGAAGCCCATGAGCAGCTTGAGGTCGTCGACGGCGCGGAAGTTGTCCGGGCTCTTGAGCGCGACCACGAGACGCTTCGTCTCCGGGTCGAACTCGACGGGAACGATCTGGTAGCTGTTGGCCGTCTCCGGCGGCACGGCCGCGATGGCGGACTCGGGAATCTCGATCGTCTTGAGATCGATCGACTTCATGCCCGCCTGCCCGGCGAGGGCTACGAGCACGTCGTCCTTGGTGATGAGGCCCAGCTCGACGAGGATCTCGCCGAGCTTGGTCCCCTTCTTCTTGTCCTGCTGAAGCTCGAGAGCCTTGTGAACCTGATCGCGGGTCAGCTTGCCGAGCTTGGTGAGAACCCGGCCGATGCGACGGCCCTTCAACTCGGCGATGTCAACCCCTGGGGTGGGTGGCATGGGCGCGGTGGCTCCGTACAGGTTCGTTCGCTACGCGACGAACCATTGTTGCGTGTTATTGATACGAGGAAAACGTCGATGTCAGAATTCGACGTTACGACAGAAAGACAACGAACCGGGCTCGAGCGCTCAGGACGGTGCGCCACCGTCTGGAACGCTCGTTCTCACTCCGACTCCTGGTCGAGCTCGGACCTGCCCACGGTCTTGCCGGAACGGTGCACCCGATCCGTCAGATCCGCAGGATTACGGGCCTTGTCGATCATCTCCTCCGCCGAAATCAGGCTGCGGCTGTAGAGCGACCAGAGGTGGTCGTCGAGCAGCTGCATGCCGAACTTCTTGCCGGTCTGGATGGCCGAGTCGATGCGGAAGGTCTTGTTCTCGCGGATCAGGTTCGCGATGGCCGGGGTGACCACCAGGAACTCGAACCCGGCCACTCGGCCCGGCTTGTCCTCCCTTGGCATCAGCACCTGGCTCAGGATGCAGAGAAGGCTCGTCGAGAGCTGCACTCGAACCTGCTCCTGCTGGTTCGTGGGGAAGGCGTCGATGATTCGGTTGATCGTGCCCGCGGCGCCGGTGGTGTGCAGCGTGGCGAACACCAGGTGGCCCGTCTCGGCGGCTCGAATCGCGGCCTCGATCGTCTCCAGGTCTCTCATTTCGCCGACCAGGATCACGTCGGGGTCGGAACGCAGCACGCGCCGCAGCGCTTCCACGAAGCTCGGCACGTCGGAGCCCACTTCACGCTGGTTGACGATCGATTTCTTGTGGACGTGGTAGTACTCGATCGGGTCCTCGACGGTCACGATGTGCCGCTCGAGGTTCATGTTGATGTGATCGATCATCGTCGCGAGCGTCGTCGTCTTGCCCGATCCGGTCGGGCCGGTGACGACGAAGAGGCCTCGCGGTCGCCGCAGCAGTTCCTTCACGATCTCCGGCAGGCCGATGTTCTCGAAGGTCAGCAGCTTGTTCGGAATGAGACGAAGGACCATGGAGACATGGCCCTTCTGCCGGAAGATCGAAACGCGGAAGCGAGCCTGGTCGCCGTAGGCGAAGCCGAAGTCGCAGCCGCCCATCTCCTGAAGCTCCTGCTGCGAGCGCTCGGGCGTGATGCTCTTCATGAGCGCCACGCAGTCGTCGGGCTCGAGCACCTTCGTGGCGAGATTGCGCAGGCGGCCGTGAAGACGGATCGTGGGAGGACGGCCGACGGAGATGTGAAGGTCGGACGCGTCCTGGCGCACGACGACATCAAGGAGCCGGTCGATCTGAAGGCTGCTCACCTGGAATCACTCCTGGGAGATTTCGTTCGGGTTGAAGCCCTCCACCTGCGCGAAGTCGGCGACTTCGTCCGGCGTGGTGGTGGCGTTCAGGATCTTGATGCGGCCGTCGCCGAGAAGACTGCGCATGCCGTTGCGGATGGCGGCCTGGCGGATCTTGCCGATCGTGGCCCGCTCGAAGGCGAGCTGGCGGATCTCCGAGTTCATGGCCATGAGCTCGAAGATCGCCTTGCGGCCGCGGTAGCCGGTTCCGCCGCAGTTCGTGCAGCCCACCGCCTTGTGCACGCGTCCGCTCGTCGCCTCCTCGGTCGAGATGCCGACGAGACGCATGAGCTTGCGGTCGGGATTCTGATCGGGCGCCCTGCACTTCGGGCAGAGCACGCGCACGAGCCGCTGCGCCATGACCGCCTGGATCGAGCTTGCCACCAGGAACGGCTTCACGCCCATGTCGATGAGTCGCGTGATCGCGCTCGGAGCGTCGTTCGTGTGCAGCGTGCTGAAGACGAGGTGGCCGGTGAGCGCGGCCTGGATGGCGATGTCGGCGACTTCGCGGTCTCGGATCTCGCCCACCAGGATGATGTTCGGCGCCTGCCGCAGCATGGAGCGGAGGATCGCGGCGAAGGTGAGCCCGATCGACTCGCGCACCTGCACCTGGTTGATGCCCGTGAACGAGTACTCGATGGGATCCTCGGCGGTGATGATCTTCTTGTCGGGCCGGTTCAGCACGTCGAGCGCGGAATAGAGCGTGGTGGTCTTGCCGCTTCCCGTGGGGCCCGTGACGAGGAAGATGCCGTTCGGGCGCCGGATGATCCGGTTGAAGACGTCCAGGTTGTCCTGCTCGAATCCGAGATTGACGAGACCGATGCGGACCGAATCCGGCCGCAGGATTCGCATGACCACGCTCTCGCCGTGGTACGCCGGGCAGCAGCTCACACGGAAGTCGACCTGCACGCCCTCGATCGGCAGCTTGATGCGGCCGTCCTGCGGCACGCGTCGCTCGGCGATGTTCACGCCCGCCATCAGCTTGAGGCGGGCCAGCAGCGAGCCCTGCATGCGCTTGGGCAGGTTGTCGCGCACGTGGCAGACGCCGTCGATTCGGTAGCGCAGCAGCACGCGATCCGCCATCGGCTCCACGTGGATGTCGCTGGCGCGCCCCCGCACCGCCTCCACGATGATGCGGTGGCAGAGCCGAACGATCGGCGCGTCTTCCTTCTGGTCGACGTCGATCGAACTGTCGATCGAGCTGTCGACCGACTTGTCGACCGTGACGTCGACCGAGTCGGTGACCAGGCTCTTGTCCTTGAAGAGCGAGGTGTCCGACTTGCCGCCGTCGATGAATGCGCGGATCTGCCGCTTGCTGGCGATCGCGGTGTCGATCTCGCTGTTGAGCCGGAAGCGAAGGACGTCGAGCACCTCGAGGTCCATCGGGTCGTGAATGAGCAGCTTCAGCCGGCCATTCGACTTGGCCAGCGGCAGCACCAGGTACTTCTTGACGATGTCGTCGGGAAGCAGCGAGCGGTCGACGCGGTTGGAGTCCTCGGCGCGGTCGAGGTTCAGGAACTCCATTCCGAACTGGAATCCGAGGCCCTTCGCGAGATCCTCTTCCGTGCACGCCTTGGCTTCGAGCAGCGCTTCGCCGAGCCGCCGGCCCGTTCCGCGGGTGGATGAGACCGCGTCCTCGAGCTGCTTCTGGGTGATGATCTTGTGCGCGACAAGGATCTCACCGAGTTTCTGACGGAGCTTTCGAGCCACACATTCTCCGAGATCGCTCGCCGGTAGGACGACGCGCAGCACGCGACGGCTCGGCGGAGCAGGCCGTCGACACCCTTCCGGCCGCATCCGTTGCGCCGGAGAGGCCACGTAGTATGAGTACGCCCCGCGGATCCCGCAAACCGGGTCACGACGCCGATGACTCGACGATCCCCCCGAGTTCTGGTGACCGCCGGACCCACGCACGAGCCGATCGATGCCGTCCGGTATCTGGCCAATCGCTCGAGCGGCCGCCTTGGCGAGGCGATCGCCGAGGCGGCGGTCGGACAAGGCTTCGAAACCACCCTCCTGCTCGGCCCGATTCCGCGCGAGCCGGCGCCGAGGTGGCGTCGCTGCCCTCGCTTCGAGCGGTGCGAGGATCTGCGTCGGCTGCTCGCCAGCGAGTGGCCCCGGCACGATTGCCTGATCATGGCGGCGGCGGTCGCCGACTTCCGGCCGCGCCAGGTGCAGGCGGGCAAGCTGCGCCGCGACGGCGGGGTCGCGTCGATCGAACTCGAATCGACGCCCGACCTTCTCGCCGAGTCGGCGTCGGCGCGGACGGCGCGTCAATTCGTCGTGGGATTCGCGCTCGAGCCGCGTGAACGGCTCGAGGCGTCGGCGCGCACCAAGCTCTCGCGCAAGGGGATCGACGCGATCGTGGCGAACCCGCTCGAGACGATGGACTCGACCTGCATCGACGGGTTCCTGCTGCTGGCGGACGGCCGACGCCGCGACCCGCCGCGATCCGGCGAGATCGACAAGGGCGAATTCGCCAGGTGGCTCATGGAGACGCTGACGCCGTTGCTCGAGGTTCGAGCAACGGGATGAGCGACGACATGGAAAGCACCGCGTAGCCGGTGGCGTACGCGTGGCCGTAGCCGTAGAGCGGATAGTCGAACCACGAGCCGTCCCTGAACTGATCGCGGATCAGCGCCTCC
>VGXK01000083.1 GCA_016873355.1 Phycisphaerae bacterium
CAGCGCTTCTTCGACGGCGTCGGACATGGACTGCTCGGCGACAAGAGCAGCATGGAGCAGGTGCTGCTGCCGCACGACGGACTGCTGAACGTCGAGGTCCGCAACTTCGCCGGGCACGTGATCGTGCGCGGCGACCGAGGCGATCGCAGGCACGACGCGCTCGTGATCTTCGATCGACGCGCCACCCATCGAGCGTCGCGCGGCGAGGAGAGCGAGAAGAGCCTGCCGCAGATCACCTGGACCGCCGAGATCGTTCCCGCGGTCGATCCGGGAGGCGTCGCCACGCTCCGCATCGTCACCGGCACGCAGCACGGCGAGCCCTGGTTCCAGCAGGTCGACATCGAAGTGCTCGTGGCGGAGCTGGGACGCGTGGAGGTCCAGACCTCGCGCGGCAGGATCCAGGTGAGCGAGAATCGCGGGCCCGTCGATCTCGCGACCTCGAATGGAGGCGTGCGCATGATCACGCCGTGGCCGCTCACGAGCGATTCGGTGGTGATGGCGCGGGAAGGCGACATCGACTTCCGCGTGCGGGGCGAGAGCGCGTTCACCGTCGACGCGGAAACCGTCGGCGGCAAGGTCTTCTCCACCTGCGAGGCGGGGCGATGGCTCGCCCAGCACGCCCGCAACGACCACGATTCGCTCGTGGCGTCGCTCAACGGCGGCACCGCGACCGTCACGCTGCGAACCGTCGACGGCAACATCCGCATCGCCGTGGCCGGCGATCCGCACGGCGTGGGCAACTTCGCCACGCGGCCGTGATCGAGCGAACGCGCCGCCGCTCCGCGTGTCCGCTCGCGTGCGCGATCGCGTGCCCGCTCGCGTGCGCGTCGAAATCCCAGCACGCCCCATGAAGGAAGTCCAGGACCACTACTTCCGGCTGGCGAAGGAGCGCGGCTATCGCGCCCGCAGCGCGTTCAAGCTGCTCGAGATCGACGAGCGATTCCGGCTTCTGCGCCCGGGTCTCCGCGTGCTCGACGTGGGCGCCGCTCCGGGAAGCTGGACGCAGGTGTCCGCGTCGGCCGTCGGCCCGCGCGGCCGCGTGATCGCGATCGACGTCAAGGAGATCGATGGTCGCGGGTTGCCCTCGAACGTCGAACTCGTGTGCGAGGATCTCAACGAAATCGATCCCGCGCGGTTCGCATCGCCTCCGGCCGATCTCGTGCTCTCCGACATGGCGCCCGACACGACCGGCGTTCCGAGCGCCGACAGCGCCGTGAGCGTTCGGCTCTGCAACGCCCTGCTCGATCGGGTCGACGCGTGGTTGCGCCCCGGCGGATCGCTCGTCATGAAGGCCTTCGAGGGCGCCGAGTACCCGGCGCTGCTCCGTCGCGCGCAATCGCTCTTCGAATCCGTGAAGGGATTCAAGCCGAAGTCGAGCCGAGCGGAGAGCGTCGAGATGTTCGTGGTGTGCCAACGACGAAGGTCGCGAGCCGCGTCGCCGCCTCCTCCGCGTTCGACCGCGAGTTGAACGCGGACACTCGGAAGAATCCCTCGCCGTGCCGGCCGAATCCGGCGCCCGGCGTGACCACCACCTGTGTCTCGCGCAGCAGCCGATCGAAGAGGTCCCAGCTCGGCACGCCTTCGGGACACGCGACCCAGACGTACGGCGCGTCGATGCCGCCCCAGGTGCGGAAGCCGGCGCCCTCGAGCGCGCGGCGAAGGATCGCGGCGTTGCCCATGTAGTGCTCGATGAGCGCCGCCACTTCGCGCTTGCCCTGCGGCGAGTAGAGCGCCTCGACCGCTCGCTGCACCGGATAGCTCACGCCGTTCGAGCAGGTGCTCCAGCGGCGATTCCACAGTCCGTGCAGCGGCACGGTGCGGCCGTCGCGCGTGCGGCCTTCGAGCGACCTGGGCACCACGGTGCATCCGGCGCGCAGGCCCGTGAATCCGCCGTTCTTCGAGAAGCTGCGGAACTCGACCGCGCAGCGGCGCGCCTCCGGAATCTCGAAGATCGAACGAGGCGCCTTGCCGTCGCGGATGAAGGCCTCGTACGCGGCGTCGTAGAGGATCACCGCGCGATGTCGATTCGCCCACGCCACCCAGCGCTCGAGCGCCTCGCGCGAGATCACGGCGCCCGTCGGATTGTTCGGGAAGCAGAGGTAGACGAGGTCGAGCGGTTCCGCCGGAGGCTCCGCCACGAATCCGTTCGCCGGCGTTCCCACGAGCGGCACCAGCCCCGCGTAGGCGCCGCGATCATCCGCCGCGCCCGTGTTGCCCGCCATCACGTTCGTGTCGACGTAGACGGGATAGACCGGATCCGGCACGCCGATGCGATTGCCCGCGCCGACGATCTCCAGGAACGCGCTCGCGTCGGGCTTGCTGCCGTCGGAGAGGAAGATCTCGTCGTCGGCGATCTCGACGCCGCGCGATCGGTAGTCGCCTTCTGCGATGGCGCGGCGCACCTCGTCGTAGCCGGTGGCGGGTCCGTAGCCGCGAAAGCGCTCGCGCGTGCCGAGTTCGTCCACCGCCGCGTGCAGCGCCGCGATCGCCGCGGGCGGAAGCGGTTCGGTCACATCGCCGATGCCGCAGCGGATGATGCGGGGCGCGAGCGCCGGGTTCTCCTGCGCAAAGACGCTCACGCGCCGGGCGATCTCCGGGAAGAGATAGCCCGCCGAGAGCTTCAGGAAGTGCTCGTTGATGAACATCGCGGATCAGCGCTTGCGAAGCCGGACCGAGATCGCCGGCGGGAGGTTGCCGAGCACGAAGGTGCGCCGGCCCGAGTGCCGCCGACGCAGCCCGCGGCCGACGGCGCTGATGCGGCGCAGCGAGTGGCGGGTCTTCGCGCCGGCGACGGACCACTTCATCGCGCGCACGCCTGCGTACTCGAAGTAGACGAGTTCGCCTCCGGGCCGCAACAGCAGCAGCAGTCGGCGGAAGATGCTCCGCACGAGCTTCGGAGGAAAGTTGTTGAAGGGCAGGCCGCAGATGATGACGTCGTACGGCGGATCGAGTACGACCTCCTCGATTCTCGCGCAATGCATGCGGACCTCGATCGAAGGATGCTCGTCGCGGAACGATCGCAGGAGCCTTCGATCGAGCTCCTTGCAGAAGGAGCGATTGAGTTCGACGAGATCCAGTCGATCGCCGGGCTCGAGATGCTCGAGCAGCACGCGCGTGAACGGTCCCGTTCCCGGCCCGACCTCGAGGATCCGTCGTGGGGCCGGCAGCGATCCGATGGCGCGCGTCATCGCCTTCGCAAGCTGCGGCGAACTGGGCCAGAGGCTCCCCGTGTGGCGGAAGTCTCGGATCGCCTGGCGAACGAAGTCGAGCATGGGCGGCAGAGGATACGGCGGCAGATCGCTCGCCGGACGCTTCGCGCAACGAAACGCCGATGCCGGACGGCCGGCATCGGCGAGTCGAATCGCACATCCGCTGGAGAGAGAGAGTTCTTAGCCTGCCTGGCGCTCGGCGAGCCGTTTGAAGGCCGCGTCGAACTCCTCGAGGGACTTCGCGCGGGCCTTGGGCTTGCCGGAGGGCGCGGCGGCAGGGAACGGAATCGGCGCCGGAGCCGTCTCAGCGGGCCGTCGCTCCATGACCGGAGCCGTCCCGTTCACCGGTTGCACCGGCACGGCAGGAATCGAGCCGGCCGTCAGCGGCGGCACGCCCTGGCGGCGGTCCCGGGCGGTATCAACGGCCTGCTCCATCCTGGCGAGCAGATTCCGCATTCGTTCAAGGGTTTCGCTTGGCCTCAGATCCATCGGTACACCTCCCCAGCCGATCCACCCGATCGGCTGCTGATCAACTACGCCTGAGAACGGTCGATTGTTTTGCGGCACAGGGCAAGCACGAGCTGGCTCCGACCATGGCAGCCATGACGGTCATCCCGGATGTCGCGGCGGAAACGGGGATTCGACGAGGGTCGAAGTCGGTTACCGCCTCGAGGCTTTCGCGGGTCGCATTCGGTCTCGCCGGGCCCGATGATGCCCGAATGAGACCCGGCACCCAAGAACGAGCCCCGGCTTCGATCGCCCCGACGACGATCTCGACGCACCCGAGGTGTTGCGCACGCATGACGGTCGCGTGGTCGTTCGTCGCCCTGCTTTCCGTGGCCGTCGCGGCCCCGTCCGAAGCCGACGACGCAGGCAATGTGACCTATCCGCGCTATCCGTCGCTCAGCCCGGATGGATCGAAGGTGGTCTTCTCGTGGCGGGGCGACCTGTGGCTTGCGCCGACGAGCGGCGGAGCGGCGATGCGACTGACCTCGCACCCCGCCGACGAACTGCGGAGCGCCTGGAGTCCCGACGGTTCGACGATCGTCTTCGAGAGCACGCGCGATGGCGCGAGAAATCTCTGGAGCATGCGGCCGGACGGCACGTCCGTCACGCAGATCACCCGACTCGATGTTCCCGTCTCGCTCTCCGCGGTCGGTCCGCGTCCGGATGGTCGCACGGCGGCGTTCTTCGAGGCGGCGCGCGAGAACGACTTCTTCCGCGGAACGCGTCCGTATCAGGTGGCGCTGGACGGAGGTCCGATCGAGCGCGTGCACGACGCGTTCGGATCGAGGGCCGTTCCCTCCGCCGACGGCTCGCTCGTGCTCTTCGATCGCGGCGGTGCGTCGTGGAGCCGGCGCGGCTCTCGAGGCGCCGACGCGCGGGATGTCTGGCTGCATGATCGACGGGACGGCTCCTTCCGCCGCTTGACCTCCTGGGAGGGCAACGACGGCGCGGCCCGCTTCGGCGCCGACGGAAGCGTGCTCTACCTTTCCGACTCGGGCGACGACGGCGTCGTGAACGTGTTCGTTCGTTCGCCGGACGCGCCGGCGGACTCGACCGGACGCCGGCTCACCTCGATGCCGCAGGATGCGCGCGACCTTGCCGTCAGCGCGGACGGCCGGGTGGCGGTCTTCGGATCCTGGGGACGATTGCATCGGCTCGATCTCGACTCGTCGTCGCCGACGACGCGCCCGCTTGCGTTCACCGCACCCGAGGACGCGCGCGACGAGCGTCGCTGGCGCCGCATCGATCGAGACGTCACGGAGGCGGCGATCAATCCCGACGGCAGCTCGATCGCGCTCGTGGCGTACGGAGATCTCTTCGTTCGCTCGCTCGACGAGAAGGCGCTTCCCGCGCGAATCACCGACACGCCGTGGCGAGAGCACCAGATCGCCTGGAGTCCGGACGGCAAGACGCTCTTCTTCACGAGCGACGAGTCCGGCCGCGACTCGATCTGCACGGCGACGGTGCGGCGCACGCGCAGCGAGGTGCGTCGGGACTTCTCGCAGGAGCAGTCGACCCCGATCGCGACGGAGAAGAACGGCGCGAACGAAGGCGATGCGCCGGCGGCCGACGGCACGAGCGCCGCTGCGGACGAAGGCGCGAAAGCGACGACGGACGAAGGCGCGAAGGCGACGGCGGGCTCGGGAGCGCCGGCCGATGGCGACGCGCCTTCGACGGCGAACGGCTCCGCGAGCGAGTCGGACTCGAACGGGGCGCACGGCGCAGCGCCGAAGCGTTCGTCGGCCGACTGGGCCGAAGCGGTCACCTTCGAGGTCCACACCCTGATCTCCGGCGACGAGCCGATTCGAAACCCCGATCCGTCGCCGGACGGCACGATGCTTGCGTTCCGTCGCGGGCCGGGCTCGCTCTGCCTGCGCTCGCTTTCGACCGGCGAAGAGCGCTGCATGCGGGCGGGCTGGGACCAGGGAATCGGCTGGCGCTTCAGCCCGGACGGTCGGTGGATCGCCATCGTGCAGGAGGACCGGGATTTCAACAGCGACATCTGGATCGCGCCGGTCGACGGAAGCGCCGAGGCCGTGAACATCACGCGCCATCCCGACTCCGACGTGAGTCCCTGCTGGAGCGCCGACGGTCGAATCCTGGCGTTCCGATCGGATCGGGTGAACAACGAGTTCGACCTCTGGACGGTGGCGCTCGACAAGTCGCTCGAAGGCATGAGCGCCGCCGAGCGCGAGAAGTACTTCAAGGACTCCGTCGACGCCGCGAAGAAGCGCAAGCCGCTCGGCGCGAAGGCGGGTGCGTCGAAGCGAAGCGCGCGCGGCGCCGACGATCCCGCGCCGGACGCGGGCGCCTCGGCGGATGCGGGCGGCAAGGACGACGACGCCGCGAAGAACGGCGCCGACGCGTCGAAGGAGACGAAGTCGGAGAAGAGAGGGGAGGACGCGGATCCGGAGACGGCCGCGCCGAAGAAGCCGCCGCCGCCGCTCTCGCTCGACGACGCGTATCTGCGCGTGGTGCGCGTGACGACGATTCCCGGCAACGAGGGACAGCTCGAGATGACGCCGGGAGGCGATCGTCTCATCTTCACCTCGACGGCCGTTCCCGATCCGGAGGCGGACGAGCCAGGCACCGGCGACTCCCTGCTCTCCGTGAAGTGGGACGGCAGCGATCAGAAGCGCCTCGGCGCCGGCGCGAGCGTGCAGCAGGTGACGCTCACCGGCGACAAGGTGCTCGTGATCCGCGACGGACGGCCGGCGACCGTTCCGCCCGGCGGCGGTGAGAGCAAGTCGGTCGACTTTTCGGCGTCGAGCCGCATCGAACCGGCGGACCAGGTGCGGCGCCGGTTCGTGGCGATGGCGGCGGCGCTCGGCGAAGGCTTCTACCACCCCACGATGAAGGGCCTCGACTGGCCGGCGCTGACTGCGCGATACCTCGAGCTGGCTGCGGCGACCCGAACGTCGGATGAGTTCGACGACGTGGCGGCGCGATTCATCGGCGAGCTGAACGCGTCGCACCTGGGCGTGTCGTCGCCGCCGGACTCGCCGATCGATCGCCGTCCGCACGGTCGTCTCGGAGTGCGCGCCAGGCCCGTCGCCGGGGGATTCGAGATCACCGAGCTGCTGCCGGACGGACCCGCGGTGAAGGCGCCGACGGCGCTCGCCGTGGGCGACGTGATCGTCGCGATCAACGGCGAGTCCACCGCCGGGCTCGGTTCGCTCGAGCAGCCGCTCGCCGGGCGCATCGGCGAGGAGGCGATCGTGTCGATCCGGCGCACGCTTCCGTCGGGCGCCGTCGTCGAGCGCGACGCACTCGTGGCCCCGGTCGGCGCGGGCGAGATCGCATCGCTTTCGTATCGCGAGCAGCAGCGCCGGATGGCGGCGCTCGTCGACGAGTGGTCGAACGGCCGCATCGGATACATCCATGTCCAGGGCATGGACCAGCCGTCGCTCGATCGATTCGAGCGCGATCTCTTCGCGGCGGCGGAGGGGCGCGAAGGTCTCATCGTCGACGTGCGCAACAACGGCGGCGGCTGGACGGCCGATCGTCTGCTCGCGTCGATCATGGCGCCCGTGCACGCGTACACGGTGCCGCGCGGCGCCGATCCGGAGTACCGGCTCGGCTATCCGCGCGATCGGCTCTTCATCCAGCGCTACACACTGCCCATCAACATGCTCGCGAACGAGAAGAGCTTCTCGAACGCGGAGATCATCGCGCACGCGTTCAAGACGCTCAAGCGCGGCACGCTCGTGGGAGAGACGACCGGCGGCGGCGTGATTTCCACCGGCAGCGTGCGACTGCTTGACGGCACGAGCGTGCGCATGCCCTTCCGCGGTTGGTACCTGCCCGACGGCACCGACATGGAGAACAACGGCGCCGTGCCCGATCTTCGCGTGCCGCAGACGCCGGAGGACGAGTCTCGCGGCGAGGACGCGCAGCTTCGGCGCGCGGTGGAGGATCTGCTCGGGCGTCTCGGCGCGGGCGCCAAGCGCTCGACCGACGAGGCGACGCCGCGCTAGAGCGGTTCCTCCTCATTCGTAGCGATCTGGCGGGCTGCGACTTCGTGTGGCATCGTCGGGCTCCATCGGCGGATCCTCAAGATCCGCCTGCT
>VGXK01000084.1 GCA_016873355.1 Phycisphaerae bacterium
ATCACCACGAAGTGACCGCCGTTGCGCTGCACCACGGGATAGCCCCCGGCGTTGCCCACGACCTTGTAGTGGCCGTAGGCGACCATCACCACGGCGCCTGCGCGCCCTGTCTCCGCAAGCTGATTGAGGTTCATGCCGAAGGTGCCGCTCGAGAGGTAGTGTCCAGCCACGATCGGCTGGCGCGCGGCGTTGATCGCCTTCTGAAGCCCGACCATCATGCCGTAGGTCGAGGTTCCGTTCAGCGACCATCCCGAGAGCGTGCCGAGCGTTCCGATGTGCGCGGTCGCCGTGCAGAACCACTGGGGCTGACGCCAGATGTCGCCGAGCTGTCCGTTGGGCAGCAGCTCCGGATAGCCGTGGTTGGCCATGTAGAGGTAGATGTCCGTGCCGCTCGTCGGGCCGCAGTGCATGCCGCCGGGATAGATGAACGGACAGTTCGGATTCCCGGTGGGAATGGCGGGAAACGGCGCCAGCGCGCAGAACGGCGGCTTCGACCGCTGCTGATCGAGATCGGGCATGTTCGTGCGCGTGTGCAGGTAGTTCGTCGGTCCGAGCCAGTAGTCGGCCTGCGCGGCGACGGACAGCAGGCACGCCGCGCCGACGGCGGCGGTGCCGACGATCGCTCGTGCTCGTCCGATGGTCGGCGTCAAGTGCGCCGACGCGCGGCGGGGCCGGACCCCGGCGCGAGATTGCGAGACTCTGAACATGATGTGCTCCTTCGATTCGCCGATGCGAAGCCCCACGCAACTCCGCAACTCGGCGGCGTGCATGCGATGTGACCGCATTCGCCCGCAGAGGCGATGGCCGTGCGAGCCATGCGTCACGAACAGCGGTCGCCGCCCCTCGGGCGGCGCTGGGCGGTCGGCGCGTGGTTCGGCCGCCGCAATCGACTAGGGCCCCGCGTGCACAGCCTGACAGAAGGAGCGAATCGCTCCAAGATCTTTCTCGCCCGGCGACCGTTCCACGCCGCTGCTCACGTCCACGCCGTAGGGCCGGATCCGCTCGACGGCGGCCGCCACCGAGTCCGGCGTGAGACCGCCGGCCAGGATCAGCGGTTTGGAGAACGAGCCGCGAACCACCCGCAGCGATTCGTGATCGAAGGCACGACCTGATCCGCCCTCGGGTCCGTCGACGAGAAGAGCCGCCACTCCGGGCGATCGATCCCACCGGCGCGCCTCGTCGAGCGACCAGCGGAAGCCGCGGATGATCGACACCTCCGCGTCGCCGAAGCGAGCCTCGGACTCCTCGCCGTGCACCTGGATCGTTCCGCGCCATCGGCGCCGAAGCGACGGCCAGTCGGAGCCGCCCTCGACGACGGCCACCACCGACACCGCATCGCCGAAGGCTCGCTCGATCTCCTGCGCCCGCTCGAAGCTCACGACGCGGGGACTTCGGGGTGCGAGCACCACGCCGATCGCGTCCGCGCCCGCCTCGACCGCGGCCTCGGCGGTCCGAACGTCGCGCACGCCGCAGATCTTGACCCTCGTGCGAAAGTCCACGATGGCTCTAGGATACGGCTCTTCACTTCGCGCAGAGCTTCACCATGACCACCGCCACCGCACCCAACGCACCGATCCTCGACAAGGGACTCGCCAACACGATCGCCGCCGAGACGCAGATGAGCTTCATCGACGGCTCGAAGGGCGTGCTCGAGTACGTGGGCTACGACATCGACTCGCTCGCGCGGAACTCGACCTTCGAGGAGGTCGTCTTCCTGCTCTGGAACCGGCGCCTGCCGAAGCGCGCCGAACTCGACTCGTTCACGGCGGAGCTGCGGCGCGAGTACGACCTTCCGGCGGGTGCATGGAAGCTGCTCGTCGAGATGCCCCGCGACGCGGCGCCGATGCACGCGCTCCGCACGCTCGTCTCGGCGCTCTCCCTCTTCGACGCGGAAGCGGACGACAACTCCCCCGACGCGAACCGGCGCAAGGCGATCCGCCTCGTGGCGAAGACGCCCGCGCTCATCGCGAACTTCGACCGGCACCGCAAGGGCAAGTCGCTCGTCAAGCCCGATTCGACGCATTCGATCGCCAACTCGTTCCTGTCGATGTTGAACGGCGCCGCGCCGACCGACGCCGTCGCCCGCGCCCTCGACGTCTGCCTCATCCTGCACGCCGACCACGGCTTGAACGCGAGCACCTTCGCGGCGCGCGTGACGATCAGCACGTTGAGCGATCTCTACTCCGCGATGGTCACCGCGATCGGCACCCTCAAGGGCCCGCTTCACGGCGGCGCGAACGAGGAAGTGATGGTGATGCTCAACGAGATCGAGTCGATGGACCGCGTGGAGCCGTACATCCGCGGGAAGCTCGCGCGGAAGGATCGCATCATGGGCTTCGGCCACCGCGTCTACAAGGCGCTCGATCCGCGCGCCGGCTACCTCAAGACCTTCGCGAAGCAGGTCGCCGCCGACACCGGCAACATGCATCTCTACGAGATGAGCACCAGGATCGAACAGATCATGGCGGCCGAGGTGGCGTCGAAGGGCATCTACCCGAACGTCGACTTCTATTCCGCGACCACCTACCACTCGATCGGCATCGACCTCGATCTCTTCACCTGCATGTTCGCCATGAGCCGCATCGCGGGATGGTCGGGGCACTGCATCGAGCAGCTCGACGGCAACAAGCTCATCCGTCCGATGGCCGACTACACCGGTCCCCACGCGCTCCGGTACCAGCCCATCGAGAAGCGCTGAGTCGGGCCGCCGAGTCGATGGCGACGCCGCTTCGCGCCGCCTCCGGCGCTCGTCCTTCAGGGGGTAAGGACTTCGCCCTGGGTGAGGGGGCGGATGTCCGTGGCGCCGGCGTCGAAGTCGTCGCCGAGATGGGCGAGCCGCATCTTGCGGCGAGTGGCCTCCGGAAGCCGATTGAGCTTCTCCAGCGGCGTGTGCGCCGGCGGTTCGCTCGTCTCATGCACGAAGAGATCGCATTCCGAGAGCCACTCGATCAGCCCCGGATCCCACGGCGTATCCGCGCTCCAGCCGAAGCGCTTGGCGCCGTTGGAGAATCGAAGCGCCGTGGTCGGTACGGGATGGCCGGTCGGCCGGGTCTCCACCTTGAGCCCGGCGATTCGTGCCGGCATGCCCGGCTCGAGCACATGGAGCTCGAAGTAATCACCAAGCGTGGCGCCGCCTCCCTGGTCCATGGCGGGCGCCAGCCGTTCCCAGATGCGGGCCGCGGCGCCGGGACCCATGTGAAGCCGCGGCGCGGGCGCCGGATGGGCGCGCCGCGCGAGCCAATGGAGGAAGCCGAACGCCTCGAGACCGTTCACGTGATCGCCGTGAAGATGGGTGATCACCACGTCGCGGATCGTCTCGATGCCCACGCGCCACCCGCTCGTCGCGGACGCTTCCGCAAGTGCGCGGCGCAGGCAATCGGGACAGTCGACGAGCAGGAATCCCTCGGGTCCCTCGATCACGCAGGAGGTTCCGAAGTGGCGCGTCGAGAAAGCGTCACCGACGCCGACGATGAGCACGCGCATGGGGGCAAGGGTAGCAAGTTGCGGCCTCACGGCCATCCCGTCATACTGCGATCGATGTCACGCACATTCACCGTCGGGACGGCGACGGCAGCGCTGGCAACCATCTTCGCAACGACGAGCGCCTGGGGACAACGCGCGGCGAATCTCGCGGAGAACCTTCAGCGCCAGATGGATGTCGAAGACGCGACGGCGCGCGCGGCGTACTTTCGCGACACGCCGATCGCCGATCGCCTGCTGCTCGATGTCGGCGGCAGCTTCCGGTACGGCTTCTACGAGATCCAGACGCCGCGCAGCCAGGATCAATGGCTGCAGCAGCCGGATCTGCGTCTCTACATGCTTGCCGAGCTCGACGGCGCGCATCGGTTCTTCGGCCGACTGCGCTTCGAATACAACCAGTGGGACTTCAACGGCACGCGGACGATCGGACCGGACACGAACGAGGAGGGCTGGCAGAATCCGCTCGGCGAGATCTACTGGTACCAGTTCGATCTCGCCGGGCTCGTGGCGAGCCAGGGCGGCGAGCCGATGCGCGACTTCAACGTCGTGTTCAAGGGCGGTCGCCAGTACTACATCTGGGGAAGCGGCCTCGTGCTGTCGAACTACATGTATGCGGCCCAGCTCGACATCACGCTCGGCGACTTCGTGGCGAAGGGCATGTACGGCGAGACCGCCGGCCACGACACCGTCGACTACGACACCACGCGCCCCGGCTTCGACAACGACACCGATCGCGCGTACGCCGGCGGCATGCTCGAGTACCGGGGCATCGCCGGACATCGGCCCTACGCCTACTACCTGACGCAGCGCGACGGCAACGGCGGCCAGATGACCGTGATCCAGCCGGGAGTGCTCGGCGGCGTGCCCACCACCTTCCGCTACGACTCGAACTACCTCGGCTTCGGAAGCGTGGGCTCGCTCGGCCCGAGCCTCATCTATCGCGCCGAGCTCGTGCAGCAGTGGGGCACCACGCTCAGCGATCCGCTCAATCGCAATCCCGTCTTCACGCCGGAGACGCTCGCCGGGCAGCCGCTCGCGGTGCCGCAGCAGAATGCGTCGATCAACGCGCAGGCGGCGCTCATCGGACTCACGTGGCTCGCGCGCGACGAGACCGACTTCCGCATCGACGTCCAGTACGTGGTCGGCTCCGGCGATCCGAATCGACTCGACTCGGGCACCACCTTCGGCGGCATCGCGCCGAACAACACGGATCGCGCCTTCAATGCGAACGGGTACGTGAACACGGGACTCGCGCTGGCGCCGAGTCCGACGAACCTCTCCATTCCGTCGATCGGCTTCAGCCTGAATCCGCTCGCGTCGGTGCCGGCGCTGCGCGACCTTCGCTACGGCATCACCGGCTACTTCTTCAACAAGGTGGACGGCAACGCGCCGATCTCCGTGCTCACGCGGCCGGGCACGGCATGGATCGGCGGCGAACTCGACCAGACCCTCGACTGGCGAATCTCGAGCGACCTGAACCTCAACATCCGCTACGGCATCTTCTGGCCGAACAAGGACGCCTTCTTTCCGGGCGAGAACAAGGTGCGTCAGTTCTTCTACGTGGGGATGACCTATGCCTTCTGAAGCGCCCGATCGTCGATCGGCGGCGGCGGTCGTTCGAGGCGCGGGGCGGGCGTGCTCGCCCGCGCTGGCGCTGCTCCTGGCGATCTCGCTCGGCGCGTGCCAGCGCCAGATGCTCGAGTCGAGCGCCGTCGACAAGTACCCGTCCGGCGACGACGAGCTCGACTACCTCTCGCAGGTGAACGACATGACGGCGGTGACGAACAACGACGCCCTGCACGGGCTGCTGCTCTTCGCCGACGGCGCGGATCCGTTCACGACCTACGAAGAGCGCGTCGAGGGCGCGAAGTCGCGCCGGTGGATGCCCTCGGGCTTCGATGCGCCCGCGAACGAGAGCGCGACGGTCGGCTGGATGGCAATGGCGGGCTGCCAGATCTGCAACATCAAGGGCGGCGTCACCATGCACCTTCTCGGTCCGACGCCGAGGTACTGCACGAAGGAACTCGTCTTCATGCAGGTCATTCCCTTGCGCACGGAGAACCAGAGCCTGACCGGAGCCGAATTCACCGACTACCTGAATCGACTGCATCGCATCCGCGCCGGCAAGCCCGGCGAACCCGGCAGCCAAGCGGCGGCCGCGGCGGCGGCGGGCCCGGCGGGCGAACAGTCGGCGACGCCGATGAATGAATCCGATGTCGAGGAGACGCTTCCCTCACCGACCCCCTAGCGGCACGGACGCCCACCTCTCATGACCGCACCGAGCAGTTCACTGGCGGCGCGATTCCGATGGATCGGAGTCGCCCTTCTCTCGACGACGATCGTCGCGCTCTCAACCGCCGCGGCGCAGGATTCGCAGCCGCCGGCGGCGTCGACGGTCCCGGCTTCGCCAGCCGCCGACGAGAAGCCGGCCGACACGACCGCATCGACGGACGAACTCGCGGCGCAGAGCGCGATCAACGCGGTGGTGCTCGAGATCTCGGGCAAGGTCCGTGCTCGCGACGCCGCCGACGCCGAATGGCGACCGCTCGCGGTGAACGACTCGCTTCGCGCCGGTGCCGAAGTCCAGTCGGGCCTTCGCTCGCACGCGGCGCTTCGGCTGGGTCGCAACGCCACGATCCTGCTCGACGCGGGAACGACCGTCGTGATCCCGGAGCTGCGCCAGGACGATCAGGTGCTCGTCACGCGAACCGCGGTGAAGGCGGGTCGCGCGGACATGAAGGTCGATCGCGTCGGGCTGCAGAACGACTTCCGCGTGGTGACCCCGTCGGCCACCATCGCGGTCGCCGGAACCGGCCTCGGCGTGCAGGCGGGCCGGCTGGTGGGAACGGAAATCGTCGGCGCGCGGCTGAATGAGATCGCGGCGATCGAGGCTCGCTGGATCGCGCGAAGGCTCGCGTACTTCTTCGGTCACGGAACGAGCAGCAGCCTCTTCCCCGATCCGGCCGAGGGCGCGATCGACGAATCCGTGCGGCGCAATCTCATGCCGGGCGTGGTGGACGGTCGCGAGCAGCTCGAGCAGGCCTGGGCAAACGGATCGCTGCAGAACGTCGTCTTCAACCTGAACAACCTGCAGCGCCTGATGAATCTCGACGCGTCGATCTTCGACGACGAGCTTGCGACCGTCGCGGTGCTGGCGCAGCTGCTCGAGATCCGCGCCGCCACGGGCGGGCTTGCGGAGAAGGGCCAGGGCGCCGCGATGCTCGCCGCGGCCTTCGCCCAGAAGGCAGTCCAGCTCTCGTCGCAGGCCACGGCGATGCTTCCATCGATCGAGCAGTTGCTCGCGAAGGAGGCGGCGACGGCGGAAGACGCTGCGGCGATGGTCGCTGATCTTCGCAAGGATGCCGAGGGATTCAAGTCCGACGCGTTCGCCGCTCGAGACGACGCGCTCTTCCACCTGGCGGAGACGATCCTCGCGATCGCCGAAAAGGACCACGAGAAGGCGAAGAACGAGGCGGACCTTGCAGCGGCCGCGGCGTTGATGGCGAACATGGCCGCGTCCCAGGCGATGCTGGCGTCCCGCGACGCTCAGGGCTACGCCATGATCGCGGCGAACGCCGCGGCCACGGCGCAGTCGGCGATCAACGACTACTTCGCGAAGGTGGGCCAGATCGATCTCTGCGCCGCGGACGCCGCCGCGCAGGCGGCGATCGCGGAGAACGCGGCGCTCGCGTCCGCGGCGCTCGAGTCGCTCGCCGATCAGCTCGCCCTGGCGATCCAGGACAACGCGGCCGCGGGAATCCTGGCCGACATCGGCGCGAACACGGCGGCCGCGGCGCAGGCGGCCGCAAGCGCGGCCGCGTCGCGCGACGAAGCGCTCGCCGCGGCCTCGAACGCGCGCACGATGGGCGAGCGCGTGCTCTTCAACTGGGCCGCCGTGTATGCATCGCAGGCGGCGGCGGATGCGGCGGCTGCGCAGGCGGCGGCGTCCAGCGCGCTCGAAGCCGCGCTCGAAGCCCGCGATGCGGCCCTTCTGGCGCACGAACTCGCGTACGGCAACGGCAAGGGCGGCGGCAAGGGCGGCGACTAGAGCGGTTCCTCCTCATTCGTAGCGATCTGGCGGGCTGCGACTTCGTGTGGCATCGTCGGGCTCCATCGGCGGATCCTCAAGATCCGACTGCTTCGCCCTCCTTGCCACACTCGTCTCGCCAACGCCAGCTCGCTACGCCTGAGTCGTCACCGCTCTAGGGCGGCGGCAGCTCGTCGGCTCCGCCGGACGGTCGCGAATCGTTCGAGAGCACTCCGTCGTCCGTTCACGGCGCGTGCGACGCTTCGGCCTTCGAT
>VGXK01000085.1 GCA_016873355.1 Phycisphaerae bacterium
CTCCTGCGGTCTCACCGAGGCGTACGTGCGCCTGAACGCCGACTACACGACCTAGAGCGGTGACGACTCAGGCGTAGCGAGCTGGCGTTGGCGAGACGAGTGTGGCAAGGAGGGCGAAGCAGGCGGATCTTGAGGATCCGCCGATGGAGCCCGACGATGCCACACGAAGTCGCAGCCCGCCAGATCGCTACGAATGAGGAGGAACCGCTCTAGAGCGGTTCCCCGCTGCCGGCGGCGCTGCGTTGCCGACGCCTCCATCCGCCCTTGCGATTCGGACAAGCGGAATCGACGGGTCGAGGACCGCCGAGGCGCGCGAAGCAGTCGCTCCCTTCATGCTCGCTCCATCTCTGCCTGCCGCCCCGCGGTCGTTCAGAACTGCCGCAGGAAGCGCGCGTCGTTCTCGAAGAGCCAGCGGATGTCGCTGATGCCGTAGCGCCGCATCGCGATGCGCTCGATGCCGAGACCGAACGCGAAACCCGTCCACTCTTCGGGATCGACGCCGACGGCCTTGAGCACGTTCGGATCGACCATGCCGCAGCCGCCGAGCTCGACCCACTTCCATTCGCCCTTCACCTTCATCTTCATGTCGACTTCGGCGCTCGGCTCGGTGAAGGGGAAGAAGCTCGGGCGCATGCGCACTTCCGCCTCTTCGCCGAAATACGCGCGGGCGAAATGGAAGAGCGTGCTCTTCAGGTCGACCATCGTCACGCCTCGATCGACGCAGAGTCCCTCGACCTGGTGGAACATCGAAAAGTGCGTCGCGTCGTGCGTGTCGGGGCGATAGACGCGGCCGCACGCGATGATCTTGATCGGCGGCCTCTGCTTCTCGAGGGCGCGGATCTGCACCGTGCTCGTCTGCGTGCGCAGCAGTCGACGGCCTTCGCCGGCGCCCTCGCCGCCCATGTAGAAGTTGTCGGTGGGATCCCGCGCGGGGTGTCCATCCGGAATGTTGAGCGCGGTGAAGTTGTGCCACTCGTCCTCGACTTCGGGTCCCTCGGCGACGGTGAAACCCATGCGGCCGAAGACCTCCGTGATCTCGTCGATGGTGCGCGTCAGCACATGACGGCGCCCGTCCGGCGGCGGAGTGCCAGGCTCCGTGATGTCGATCGCGGGCCCGCTCGCGCCGCGCGAGGCGAGTTCGGCGCGACGCGCCTCGAACGCCTCTTCGAGCCGCGTCTTCACGCCGTTCAGATGCTGACCGACCGCAGGCTTCTCCGCCTTGGGTACATCCCGGAGCCGTCCCATGAGCGACTTGAGCGATCCGCTTCCGCCGAGCACGCGCGTGCGCCACGCCTCGAGCGCCGCCGGATCGGCGGCGCGCGACAACTCCGCGAGGCACTCATCCTCGAACTTCGTCGCTTCCGCGAGCATCGGCGGAGAGTCTAGAGACGTTTACTTCTGCGGATCAGAAGCGACGACCGAGCGAGGGAGGTCGTGCAGGGCAAGGAGCCAAGGCGAGGTGGTGTCCAAAGGACACGCCGAGCCGAAGGCGACACAGCCATGCGCCGCCTCCCTCGCTCGCTCTCGCCGAGCCGCAGGCGACACCGTCAGGTGCCGCTCTCCTCGCTCGCCGCCGCCGCAGAGGCGGCGGGCTTGGCGGCGAATCCCTTGCGCACCTTCGCCGCGAACGCGGTGCGGCGATCGGCGGTCGCTCGTCGCGTGGAACGACGGCCCGAGACGTTCGAGCCGCTCTCCTTGCCCACGAGCTGAAGCAGCACCAGGTCCGTGGCGTCGCCGAGGCGATGCTTGCCGAGCTTCACGATCCGCGTGTAGCCGCCGGCGCGGTCCGCGTACATCGGCGCCACCTTCGACATGAGGTGCTCGATCAGCCGCGGCGCCTTGCGCAGCTCGCCGTATCGGTTGAACTCGATGTCGCTCTCCTTCGGCAGATCCCAGAAGTCGCTGCGCTTGCGATCCTCCTTCACGTTCGGATCGGCGACCCACGCGTGGATGGCGCGGTCGTTGATTCGACTCCGCAACAGCCTCCGCGACGACAGGCTCCGCCGCTTGGCGATCGTGATGAGCTTCTCCACGAAGGGCTGGACGGCCTTGGCCTTGGCCAAGGTCGTCTCGATCTGTCCGTGCTCGAAGAGTCCCGCCGCCAGGTTGCGCAGCATGGCGCGGCGGTGGTCCTCCTTCACGCAGAGCTGCTTGCCGCTGATCTTGTGTCGCATCGATGATTCCTTCCTCTTCCTCGCGAATGCTGCGCGCCGCGGTCAGGCGGCGCGAAGCGTTGAACCATGGTTCCGTTCAGGCGTTGCTCGGCGGCGAAACGCCCTCCGGCATCGGCATGCCGAGCGAGAGGCCCAATTCGTCGAGCTTGTACTTCACCTCGCGCAGGCTCGTCTTGCCGAACGCCCGCACTTCGAGCAGGTCGTTCTCCGTCTTGCGGACGAGGTCCGCCACGGTGCGCACCTGCGCGCTCTCGAGACAGTTGCTCGCGCGCACGGAGAGATCGAGTTCCGTGATCGGCATGTTGAGCTTGCGGACGAGCTCCGCTTCGCTCGCGCCCTGCGAGGCGATCTCCGCCGGCACCACCGTCGTCCCCGCCGCCTCGTACTGCACGAACGGATTCAAGTGCTTGCGGAGGATCTTCGCCGACTCGACGAGCGCCATCTCCGGCGTGATCGTGCCGTTCGTCCAGATGTCGACGATCAACTTGTCGTAGTTCGTGCGCTGTCCGACGCGCGTGTCCTCCACGCGGTACCGCACGCGCAGCACCGGGGAATAGATCGCATCCATCGGGATGTCGCCGATCACCTGATCTTCGGCGGGATCGATCTGCTCTGCCGCCGGCACGTAGCCGCGCCCGCGCGACACGGTGAACTCCATCGCGAGTTCCGTCTTCGTCGTGAGCGTGGCGAGCACCTTCGTCGAGTTGTGGATCGTGATCGAGGGATCCGCCTGGATGAGATCGGCGGTGACCTCGCCCGGCCCCTCGGCGATCAGGCGCATCGTCTTGGGCTCGTCGGAATCCATGCTCACCACGAGATCCTTCACGTTGAGCAGGATGTCCGTGACGTCCTCCTGCACGCCGGGGATCTGCGTGAACTCGTGCGACACGTTCGGAATGCGCACCTTGGTGATCGCCGCGCCCTCGAGGCTCGAGAGCAGGATGCGGCGCAGACTGTTGCCCACGGTCGTTCCGAAGCCGCGCTCGAAGGGCTCGGCGGTGAATCGACCGAAGGTGCGCGTGAGGCTTCGCTCGTCGGCGACGACCTTCGCGGGCAGTTCCAGACCTCTCCATCGAACATGCATGAGAAAGACTCCGACTTCCGGCAGATCCGTGGGAACGGAAGCCCTCGACCTCTCGGCGATCGCGTGTCCTGCCGGGCGACGCGACGACGCCTTCTTCGTCGAGGGCGAACGATCGATCGGGTGCGCTTACACGCGGCGCTTCTTCGGCGGCCGGCACCCGTTGTGCGGAATGGGCGTGTGGTCCTCGATGGCGAGCACCCGCAGCCCGTTGTTCTGAAGCGCGCTCACGGCGCTTTCGCGACCCGGACCGGGACCGCGCACGCGCACCTCGAGTTCCTTCATGCCGAGGCGCTTCGCCTTGCCGGCGACCTTCTCGCTGGCGCGGCTGGCGGCGAACGGCGTGCTCTTCCGGGCGCCCTTGAAGCCGACGCTTCCGGCCGAGTCCCAGCAGAGCACTTCGCCGTTCAGGTCCGTGATGGTCACCATCGTGTTGTTGAAGGTGGCCAGCACGTGGGCGATGCCCTTCACGACGTTCCTGCGAATCTTCTTCTTGGTCGACATGTGTCAGCCCTTAGCCCTTCACGCCCTTCTTGCCGGCGACGGTCTTCTTGCGTCCCTTGCGCGTGCGCGCGTTCGTGCGCGTGCGCTGTCCCCGCACGGGGAGCCCCTTGCGATGCCGCTCGCCTCGATAGGACTTGGTGTCCTTGAGACGCTGCACGTCCTGCTGCACCTGGCGGCGCAACGCGCCCTCCACCACGAGCGACTCGTCGATGAGCGTGGCGATCGACGACAGCTCCTGATCGTCGAGCGTGTGGGCGCGGCGATCGGGATCGATGCCGCACTTCTTCAGCACGTCCGCGGCCACCTTCGGTCCGATGCCGTGGATGTACTGCAGCGAGTAGAGGATCTTCTTCTTCTCGGGGATGTCGACGCCGGCGAGACGAGGCATGGGTTCTTCTCCGTCAACCCTGGCGCTGCTTGAGGCGCGGGTTCTTCTTGTTGATGACGAACCTCTTGCCCTTTCGGATCACGATCTGGCAGTCGAGGGTGCGTCGCTTGATGCTGCTTCGAACTTTCATGGCGGTTTCCGTGTGCGGGGCGAAGAGTCTAGTAGCGGTAGACGATCCGGCCCTTCGTCATGTCGTAGGGGCTCAACTCGATCGTGACGCGGTCGCCGGGAAGGATGCGGATGAAGAACTTCCGCATCTTGCCGCTCACGTACGCCAGGATCTCCTGGTCGTTCTGGAGCTTCACCTTGAACATGGCGTCGGGCAGCGCCTCGGTGACTTCCGCGTCGAGTGTGATCTTGTCTTCCTTGGGCATCGGGTCTCAGCGGGCGAAGGCGCATTCCTCTCGTAGGGTGGGGCGAAGCGGTCCCGTGAGCACTCGAACGCCCGAGTGCGTGACCGCCACGGTGTGCTCCACGTGGCACGCGGGGCGGCCGTCCGCCACGACCACGGTCCAGCCGTCCTCGAGCGTGCGGGTGCGCACCGGCTCGCCGCCGAGCACGAGCATCGGCTCGATGGCGAGCGTCATGCCGGGACGGAGCGTGAAATCGTCGTGCTCGCGGAAGCCGGGAAGCACGGCGTTCGGCGCCTGCGGCGCCTCGTGCAGGTCCCGGCCGATGCCGTGACCCATGTAGTCCGTGACGATGCCGTAGCCGCGCGACCTCGCGCCGCGCTCCAGGCGCTCCGCGATCTGGCTCCACGCGATGCCGGGCGCGATCGACTCGATCGCCTGCTCGAGCAGCCGCTCCGCGTGCTCGAGCATGCGAAGGCGCGCAGGTTCCGTCATCGACGCGCCGCCGACCGGAACGGTGACGGCGGAATCGGCGCACCAGCCTCGCAGGCGCACCCCGCAGTCGATCGAGACGAGCTCGCCGTCGCGCAGTCGGCGCGGACCCGGAACGCCGTGCACGATCTCGTCGTCCACGCTCACGCAGGTCGACGCGGGGAACGACGGGCCCTCGCTGTGCATGCGGTGATTCAGGAAGAGCGGCTCCGCGCGGAACGCGGCGATGACGCCGGCGGCGGCCGCATCCACCGACGCCGTCGACGCGCCGGGAACGCACGCCCGCGCCGCGGCTCGAAGCGCCGCGCGCACCACCTGCCCCGCAGAGTGCATGAGCTCGATCTCGTCCGGACCAGGATCGCCTCGCGCCGGCGCGGCGCAGCGGCCGGGGCGCCCCCCGCGCCGATCGGTGCGCCCGTCGCGCCGATCGGGGCGCCCGTCGCGCCCGCGACTCCGCGCGTCGACGCCGGCGTCGGCTCGGAGCCGACCGAGCCGGTCGCGTCCGTCGAGGCGCTGCGGATGTGAAGCGACGCGTGCATTCGGTTCATCCTCGGGCGGAGCGGACGCGCGGACCCGCTCGATCGCTTCCGGCGGCGAGGAAGCCCGCGTAGTTCCGCATGACGAGGTTCGCTTCGAGACGCTGCACGAGATCGAGGGCCACGCTCACCACGATGAGCAGTCCCGTGCCTCCGAGGAACTGCGACACCATGAAGTCGATGCCGAGCTTGCTCGTGACGAAGGTGGGGATCACCGCGATGACCGCCAGGAATCCGGCGCCCACGTAGGTGATGCGCTCCATGACCGTCTCGAGGTATTCGGCCGTGCGCGGGCCGGGCCGCAGGCCGGGAATGAAGCTGCCGTGCTCCTTGAGCTGCTTCGACATCTCGTCCGGACTGAACTGCACGGTCGTCCAGAAGTAGCTGAAGAAGTAGATCATCACGATCTCGAGCACCACGTAGGGGTAGTGGCCGATCTGGAAGCTTCCGGCGAGCAGATCGGTGGTGGCCAGCCACCAGCCCGAGGTGGCGTTGCTCTCGGAGGCGCGCGACGCGAGCCACTCGAAGATCGCCGAAGGGAAGATCATGAGCGAGCTGGCGAAGATGATCGGCATCACGCCCGCGTGGTTCACGCGCAGCGGCAGGTAGTGGCGCTGGCCGCCGTAGACCTTCCGGCCGCGCGTGAGCTTGGCCTGCTGGATGGGAATGCGCCGCTGCGCCACCGTGATGATGATTGCGCCCGCGGTGACGATCACGAACCCGGCGGTGAGCACGAGCACGCCCGCGAGTCCGATCTGTCCGGCATCCGCGCTCGTCGTGCTGCGATTGAAGTTCTCCACGACCCACTTCACCGCGTTCGGCATCTGCGCGAGAATGCCGGCGGTGAGGATCATCGACACGCCGTTGCCGATGCCGCGCTTGTCGATCTGCTCGCCGAGCCACATGAGGAAGAGGCTTCCGGCGGTGAGCGACGCAATGCCCGACACGTAGAAGAGCAGCCCGTTCGTCCCGCCTTCGGCGAAGTACGGCACCACGAGGCTCGCCGACTTCATGTAGGTCAGCCACATCCACCCCTGGAAGATGCAGAGACCCACGGTGGCGTAGCGCGTCCACTCGTTGATCTTCTGCTGGCCGGAGGCGCCCTCCTTCTTCAGGTCCTGCAGCGTCGGCACCACCGACTGGAGCAGCTGGAAGATGATCGACGCCGTGATGTACGGCATGATTCCCAGGCCGAAGATCGTGCTCTGCGCGAGATTGCCGCCGGAGAAGACGCTCGCAAACTGCACGATTCGGCCGAACGCGGTGCCGCCCTTCGTGGCGAGGTCCGCGTTCTCCGCGAGCACCGACTGGTCGACGCCGACGATCGGCACCCAGAAGCCGAGTCGGTAGATGACCAGGATGCCCAGCGTGAAGAGCACCCGGTTCCGAAGTTCCGGAATGCGGAAGATGTTGATGAAGGCCTGAAGCATCGCTGAGTGGTGGACGAATCGGCGCGGATCAGACGGCGGCGGCGGTGCCTCCGGCGTCTTCGATCTTCTTGCGTGCGGACTCCGAGTAGCGCGCGGCGGTGACGCTCAGCTTCTTGCCGAGCGATCCCTCGCCGAGCACCTTGAGCGGAAGCTCCGCGTTCGGCACGAGCCCCTTCGTGACGAGCACCGCCAGGTCGACGCTGGCGCCGCTCTCGAAGTGCTTGTCGAGCTCGCGCACGTTGATGACGTGGAACTCGGCGCGGAAGCCGGCGTTCGAGAAGCCCCGCTTGGGGAAGCGACGCATGATCGGCGTGGCGCCTCCCTGGTATCCGGGCCGGCTCGACCAGCCGGCGCGGCTCTTGGCGCCCTTGTGGCCGCGACCGCTCGTGCCGCCCTTGCCGCTGCCTTCGCCGCGGCCGACGCGCGTGCGGCGCTTGTGGGCGCCGGCCAAGTTCGTGATGTCGTGGATCATCATGACTGGTTCACTCCGTTCTCGTTCGATTCGCTCACGCGCCCGCCGCTCCGCCGGACGGCGCCGCTCCCGGGTCGCCGCCGCCGGGGGCCGCGCCGCCGCCCGGCGCGCCGCCGCCGTCGCCGCCGCCCGCCGGCGACTCCATCGGCTCGGGCGCGCCGCGCGGTCGTCGACCCCCGCCGCCGCCGCGCGGTCCGCCGCGCCCGGCGCGGCGACGATCGTCGCCCACCGTGTTGACCGGCGCCACCGCCTTCTCGCCGCGTCGCTGCGCGGGCATGGCCGCGGCGCCGCGTCGAATCGCCTCCTCGACCGTGGTCGGTCCGAGCTCGACGCCTCGCAGCGCCT
>VGXK01000086.1 GCA_016873355.1 Phycisphaerae bacterium
GCTCGCGGGTGCGGGCGCGGGCGCGGGCGCGGGCGCGGCGGGGCGCGGAGCGGCATGAGCGTCGCGCGCGTCGCCCGGCGCTGGATGCTTCGACCCGCGTCGTGGATCTACGGCGCCGGCGTCGTCGCGGTCCGCGCAGTGCGAACGCGCGGCGGCGCGGCGCGCCGACTCCCGATTCCGGTCGTGAGCGTGGGCAACCTGACCGTCGGCGGAACGGGCAAGGGGCCGCTCGTGCGCTGGATCGCGGAGGCGCTTCGCGCGGAGGGGCGTCGTCCGGCGATCGCGCTGCGCGGGTATCGCGCCGGACCCGCGGGAAGCGACGAGGCGCTCGAGCACCGGGCGCTGCTTCCGGAGGTGCCGGTGGCCGTCGGCGCCGATCGCGCCGCGTCGATCGAGGCGGCGCGGGAGAGGGATCCGTCGATCGACGTGGCGATCCTCGACGACGGATTCCAGCACTGGCGCCTGGCGCGGCAGCTCGACCTCGTGCTCGTCGACGCCACGAATCCGGGCCTCGACGAGCCGATGCTGCCGGCGGGCTCGCGGCGCGAGCCGCTCGGGGCGCTGCGTCGCGCGGATGCGGTGATCGTCACGCGCGCCGCGGCGCTCGATGCGGCGCTCTCGCGCCGGATCTCGAAGTGGCACGGCCGCGAGCCGATCGCCTGGTGCCGGCACGCGTGGATCGATCTGATGGTGACGGAGATCGGCGCCGGTGCGCCGGCGCCGCGCCCCGAGCCGCGTTCGTGGCTCGATTCGCGTCGCGTCGGCGTGCTCGCGGGAGTCGGCAATCCCGACTCGCTGCTGGCGCAGGTGCGCGAGCGGGCGCCCGCCGCGCGCTGGCTGCGACGACTGCCCGATCACGCGTCGATCGATTCGGCCTCCCTTCGATCATGGATCGAGGAAGCGATCGAGCGAGGCGACGACGCGATTCTCTGCACGATGAAGGACTGGGTGAAGATCGAGCCGCTGCTTCCGTCGATCGCGACGGCGCCGCCCTCCGGGTCCGACCGCGGGGGCGCGAGTCCCGGCCTCGGCCGGCGCCGCATCCCGATCGTCGTGCCGCGACTCTCGATCGACTTCGTCGCCGGCGAGTCCGCGCTTCGCGATCGGCTTCGCGCGCTTGGATCGGTAGACTGAGCCCGTGTCGCAGCTCCACGAATCGCTGCTCGAGCGCCTCGCGTCGTTCGGTTCGTTCCGGGCGCTCGTGGTGGGCGATTTCATGCTCGATCAGGTGCTCGCGGGCGCGGCCGAACGGCTCAGTCCCGACGCGCCGGTTCCGGTGATCGCGGCCGACGAATCGGAGATGAAGTCGATGCCGGGCGGCGCCTCGAACGTGGCGGCGTGCCTCGCTGCGCTCGGCGCACGCGTGCGCTGCGCCGGCGTCCGAGGCGACGACGCCTCCGGCGAGCTGCTCGCGAAGCTGCTGAACGAGTCCGGCTGCGATTCATCGCTCGTCGTCGTCGAAGGCGGGCGCCCGACCACGGTGAAGCGCAGCATCGTGGGTCTCGCGCAGCATCGGCACCCCCAGAAGATGTTCCGCCTCGACTTCGAGACCCGCGCACCGATCCGCGCCGAGACGGAGGAGGCGCTGCTGCGGGCGATCGAGCGCGTGCTGCCCGAGGTCGAGGTCGTCTGCCTCGAGGACTACGACAAGGGCGTCTGCACCGAGACGCTCTGCCAGCGCCTCATCACGCTCTGCCGGCGCGTCGGCCGCTGCGTGCTCGTCGATCCGGCGGCGCTGCGGGACTTCTCGCGCTATCGCGGCGCCACGCTCATCACGCCGAACCGCACCGAGGCGGAGCTCGCGACGGGTCTCGCGATGCCCCGCGATTTCAAGGTCGAGTCGGCGCGTTCGCTCGCCCATCGGCTGCTCGAGGCGCTCGAGCTCGACGCGGTCGTGCTCACGCTCGATCGGCACGGCGCCCTGCTCGCCGAGCGCGGGCGGGACGCGATGCACATTCCGACCGTGGCTCGCACGGTCTACGACGTGACCGGCGCCGGCGACATGGTGCTCGCGGCCCTCGCCGCCGCGAAGGCGCATTCGCTGCCGTGGCCGGAGGCGGTGGCGTTCGCGAACGCGGCGGCGGGACTCGAGGTCGAGGTCTTCGGGGCGCGGCCGATTCCGCTCTCTCGCATCCGGCGCAGCGTGCATGCGCTGGCGCGCGGGCGTCCGGGCAAGGTCCGCACGCTCGACGAAATGGCCGAGGAAGCCGCGATCCTGCGCGAGGACGGAAGCCGGATCGTGCTCACGAACGGCTGCTTCGATCTGCTGCACGCGGGACATCTCGCGGCGTTGCGAGGCGCCCGATCGCTCGGCGATTCGCTCGTGGTCGGCGTGAATCGCGACGAAGAGGTGCGGCGCATGAAGGGGCCGGGCCGTCCGGTCGTTCCGCTCGCGGAGCGGCTCGAGATGCTCGAAGCGCTCGAGTGCGTCGACTTCGTCGTTCCGTTCGCGGAGCCGACGGCGGAGGCGCTGCTGCGGCGCATCCGTCCGGACGTCTACGCCAAGGGCGGCGACTATCGCGCGGAGGAGCTCAACGAGTGGCCCGTGCTTCGCGAGCTCGGCATCCCGGTGGAACTCGTCGCGGAGAAGACGGGCTGGAGCACGACCACGCTGATCGAGCGCATCAGCGGCGCGATCGAGTCCGAGAAGGTCCGTCACCGCGCCTGAATCGTCCGATGGGTCGTGCCGATCATGCGGATCGCGCCGTCGGCGCCGCGACGGATGGGGCGGCGGCGTGGATTCGCTCAAGATCCGGGGCATGGATTGGGCGAACGCCGGGTCCGTCCCGGCGGCAGGAATCGGTCATGAAGAATCGTCGCATCGCTGCCCGGATCCGTCGGAGCGCCGCTCCGGCGCTGCTGCTCGCGTCGGCGCTCGGCGGCTGCGCCTCGTCGCAGCGAACGCCGTCCGTGTCGTCGTTCTCGCCGCGCGACGCGTCGAAGCCGCTCGTGCTCGCGGCGCCGTCGAGCGACGCTCGTGCCGCCCACATGCAGGAACTGCTCGAATCGCCCGCGCTCGCGGGTCGGCTCGACTCCACGATGGGCGCACCGGGAGGCACGCTCATTCTCGACGACGTCACCTCGATCACCGTCTACGACCAGCAGTACACCTGGAACGGACGGATGTACGACAGCTACGCGAACATTCGATCGACGTCGCGCCTGTTGCGACGCTGATCGCGAGCGGAAGGTGCGGGCCGTCGTGCGCCGCGTCGCCGCCGCGTCGCGCGGCTCAGCGCCGACTTCGTGCCGACGAGCGCAAGTCGGCGCCGGCGACCACGGCGCCACGATCGGGCGATTGTCAAGGGCCGCTGCCGGGAAATCCGGGTGGGCATCGCCTGTGTGCAACCTGATGCGGGCGATGATTTGCGCCTGGAGTCTTGACGAGCCCCCGATCGCGTGTTGATACTGCGCCATCGCGCGATCACCGAGGTCGCGTCGAATTCTCCGCACCCGGGTCCCATCAGGAGAACGCATGGCACACACCACCACCAAGCGCGAGGTCACGGAACGCGTCGCTCGAGCAACGGGCGTTCATCGCGACGAGGTTCGGAAGGTGGTCCAGGCATTCCTCGACGATCTCATCGAGGAGCTGTCGAAGGGGAATCGACTCGAGTTCAGGGACTTCGGCGTCTTCGATGTGCGCTCGCGCGCGGCGCGAGTGGCGCAGAATCCGAAGACGCTCGTGCAGGTGACGGTGCCGGCTCGCCGCGCGGTGCGCTTCAAGGCGGGACGCCTCATGAAGGAGCGAGTGGAGTCGCCCATCGTGGGCGCGGCGCGGCGCTAGCGGAGGTTCGGGCGGGAGCGGCGCGGCGCCGGCCGGCGTCGCGGGCGCCGGGGCGCGGGCATCGTGGCGGGCGTGTCGGTCGACGAGGTACGGCGGGGCGGAGGTCCCGTCGCCGCAAGGGCATGGAGGCTGGGCATGGATGCGATCGAACACCCCGGACGGATGCGCACCCGTGGGGGGCGCGACGGCGGACGCGTGATCCTCGACGAGCAGGCGCTCGCGAAGCTCCTGAACGCGTTGCCGCCCCAGGCGCTCGAGGCGGAGATGAGCGTGCTCGGGTCGGTCTTCCTCGATCCGAGCGTGACCGGCGACGTCATCCAGGTGCTGCGGAGCGGCGCGGATTTCTCGCGGCCGGTGCTCGGCGCGATCTTCGACACGATGGTCGAGATCTACGACCGCACGGCGACGATGGACATCGTGCAGCTCGTCGAGACGCTGCGCACGCGCGGCACGCTCGACCAGGTCGGCGGCCTCGACTTCCTGCGCGAGCTCGCCGAGAGCGCGCCGACCGCGGCGCACGCCATGGAGCACGCGCGGCTCGTGCGCGACAAGGCGCTCGTGCGCGAGCTCATCCAGGCGGCGGGCAAGATCCTGCACGAATCGCACGCGGGACAGGCGGCGGCGGACGAAGTGCTCCAGGCCGCGGAAGCGAGGATCTTCGCGATCGCGCAGCGCCGCGAGACGCGCGTGGCGGCGTCGCTGCAGGAGCTTCTCCAGGAGACGCTCGCCACGATCGACCGCTCGCTCGGGATGGCGCTCACCGGGCTTTCCACCGGCTATTCGTCGCTCGACGACATGACGAGCGGCTTCCAGCGCGGCGAGATGATCATCCTGGCGGCGCGGCCGTCGATGGGAAAGACGGCGCTGTCGCTCAACATCGTGGAAGGCATCGCCGGCGCGGGAAGGCCGGTGGCGTTCTTCAGCCTGGAAATGAGCCGCCAGCAGCTCGTGCAGCGACTGCTCTGCGCTCGCGGCGGAATCGACAGCCATCGGCTGCGGCGCAATCGACTGAACGACGACGATCGCCGCGCGCTGCACGGCGCCTGCGAAGCGCTGCGGACGCTGCCGATTCATCTCGACGACACGCCCGCGCTCACGCTGCTCCAACTGCGCTCGAAGGCGCGTCGCCTTCGCGAGAAGGTGGGCATCGAGGCGGTGGCGATCGACTACCTCCAGCTCATGAGCGCGGGCGGCCGCAGCGAGAGCCGCCAGCTCGAGGTGAGCGAGATCAGCCGCGGCATCAAGGCCATGGCGCGCGAGCTCGACGTGCCCGTGCTCTGCCTGAGCCAGTTGAATCGCGCCAGCGAGCAGCGCACCGGGCATCGGCCGCTCATGAGCGACCTGCGCGAGTCAGGATCGATCGAGCAGGACGCCGACGTGGTGATGATGCTCCACCGCGAGGAGTACTACCACCGCAACGATCAGGAGTGGATCGACGCGAATCCCGAGAAGGTCGGCGTGGCGGAGCTCATCGTGGCCAAGCAGCGCAACGGGCCGACCGGCGTGATCCGGCTCGTGTGGGACGAGCGATCGATGCGCTTCCGCGATCACTCGGACGCCACGCCGCCCGGCGGCTACGAGATCGGCGGCGAGGGAGCGTCCGAGGACTTCGGCGTTCCCGGTTGACGCGCAGGCGCTGCATTGGGCGATTCGCGACGCCGTTAGACTCGCGGGCCGCGGATGGATCCCGCCGGACGAGAAACCATTGCCGGAATGCTCGTCCGGGCGTCGCGGGGCGATTCCAGCGCCTGGCGCGAGCTGGTCGCGGAGTACGCGCCTCGCGTCTTCGCCCTGCTGCGCAGCCAGTGCCACGACGAGGAGCTCGCGGAGGAGATCACGCAGAGCACCTTCTGCACGCTGGTGTCCAAGCTCGCGGCGTACACGGAGCAGGGCAAGTTCGAGGCGTGGATCTTCCGCATCGCGGTCAATCGGCTGCGCGACGAAATGCGGCGCCGCCAGCGCCACGCGGTGTCGGCGGAGGAGTCGATGCTCATCAGCTTCGAGCAGGGGTCCGAGCCGGAGGCGGCGCGTCCCGATCCGGCCGAGATCGCCGCGCTCGAGCGGGCGATGTCGCAGCTCTCGCCGGCCGATCGGCTCATCGTCGACCTGCGGCACGTGGGCGGCATGAGCTTCAAGCAGCTTGCGGAGTACCTGGGGGAGCCGCTCGGAACGCTGCTGGCGCGGCACCATCGAGCACTGCACAAGCTGCGGTCGATTCTCGAGGACGATTCGCAGGAGGCGCAGGATCGATGAGCCGGGCCGGCCGCAGGACCCCGTCCTCCGCACCGCCGCTGCGAATCGGCCCGGCGCTTCAAGTCGTTGTCGCCGAGTCCCATATCGAACCGGGGGCGGCGTTCGCTGGCCCGGCCGGGCGAGGCTGCGGGAAGTCGATGCAATCTCCGCGGCCGCAAGGTCGTTTCTCCCTCCGGATCGCGGGGTCGGGGTGTTCCCTCGCCGCGATCGACCGCTCCGTGACGACGCCATGACCGCACCGCACGACCGATTCGACGATCGCTTCGACGAGCAGACGGGCATCGATCCGCAGCTGCGCGAAGTCGTGGCGCGCCTCGAGGCGCGCGGACGGCGCTTGCGCGTGCGCAGCGGTCTTGCCGACCGCATCTTCGCGGCGGTGGAGCGCGAGCTCGATGCGCCGGCGGTGGTGGCGCGCGTGGGTCCGTCCCCGATTCGTCGCTGGGCGGCGCTCGCGGCGATCCTGACGATCGTGCTCGCGGGTCTGACCACGGCGCTCCTGCTGCGCGGCGGGCTCACGGGGCGCGAGGATCCGGTGCGTGCCGAGACGCTCGTGCTCGCGGAGGCCTCGCCGGCGGAGCGGCTGCTCGTGGCGTTCGTGGACGAATCGGTTCCGGGCGCGGCGAGCGATCGTCGTGAGTTCATGGAGGAGATCCTGCCGGGCTCCACCGTGCGCTACGACGAACTCGATCTCGAGTTGCGACGCATCCTGGAGAGCGTCGACGCCGACGGGAGCGCCACGCGATGACGCCGGCGCGGGTGCTGCTCGTCGCCGCGGCGTTCGTGGCGCTGCTTGCCGCCGGGGCGTCGACCGCAATGCCCCAGGACACCGGGGCGATGTCGCCGAAGGGCGGCGATTCGACCACGGAGAAGGCGCCGCCGCAGCCGGCGGCCGGCACGACGCCGAGCCGCGGCACGGAGCGGGGCGCCGAACGCGGCGCCGAGCGCGGTTCCGAGCGCAACGGCGAGCGAGGGTCGGAGGACGGACCGTCTCGCGGCAACCGTCGCTTCTCCGCAGAAAGCCTCACGCCGGAGCAGATCGACGAAGTGATCGACGTCGCCGCCGACATCTCGCCCGAGTGGGGCACGGCGCTGCGTGCGAAGCGAGAGCAGGATCCGCAGGGCCTGCGCGAGGCGATCGCGTCCGGAGGTCCGCGCCTGCTCGGCCTGTTGGTGCTCAAGCGCAATCATCCGGAGCTCTACGCGATCCGCGTCGAGGACCTGCGGCTGCAGAGCGAGCTCAAGGCGCTCGCGAACGAGTACCGCGCCGCGATCGAGGCCGGGAGCGCCAAGGCCGCGGAACTCGAGGCGCAGCTTCGACAGAAGGTGAATCGCCAGGTCGATCTCGACCTCCGCGCCCGCGCGATCGAACTGAAGGCGCTCGACGCGCAGGTGCGCCGCATGGTGGACGAGCTCACGCAGGAGGCGCGGGATCGAACGGGTCGCGTCGACAAGGTGCTCGAGGCGATCAAGGCGGGCGAAGAGCCGAGATCGCTCGTGCGGCCGGGCTTCGGCAGCGGCGAGCGAGGCGGCCGTTCGTGGCGGCGACCCGGTCCGACCGGCGGCGAGGGGAACGAGTCTCGCGCCGATCCGGCGCCGGGCGGCGGCTCCGCGCCGAAGAACGGCGCGGCGCCGAGCGGGGGCGCAGCGAAGAACGGCGCGGCGCCGAGCGGGGGCGCAGCGAAGAACGGCGCC
>VGXK01000087.1 GCA_016873355.1 Phycisphaerae bacterium
GCGCGTCCGCGCCGCACGAGCGCCCGCGCCCGCAGCGAGATCGGCGTCGCCGGATCGGCGAGCGCGCCCTCGTCCATCCGCCAGGTCTCGAGCGCCGCCATCGCGCGCCGCGCCGGTGAATCGAGATCTCGCTCGTCCCAGACGCCGTGGAACACGCGGCGATCCTTGCGCTCCTCGGGCGTCAGGTAGGCGGCCTCGAGATCTCGCTCGATCGCGGGAAGCAGCGTCGCCGCCTCGGGCACGAGCTGCGGCGGACCCTGCGCCGGGGCGCCTCGCGCCGCGCAGATCAGAAGGAGCGCCGCCGCAATCGCGCGAAGGTTGCTCATGCGTCACTCGCCGTCGGCGCCCTCGCGTCGGCGCGACCACGGCCGCACGTCGACCGCCCATCCGTCGCGCGGATCGGGCGTTCGGATCGTGAGCAGCGAGCGTGCGTTCTCATCGAGTCCCTCGTTCATGCGCGGCTCGCGCAGCAGCACTTCCACGCGGTCGCCGTTCGGCCGGCGCTGGAGCACGCCGCGCGGCAGCAGCGTCGACGCGTCGTAGAAGAGATCGACCGATTCCGTCTCCTCCCGCTCGGGAAGGCCCGGCTTCGGCGTCAGGCGCACGCCGCGCACGCCGCTCAGGTGGCGCAAGAGGCCGCGCTCGGGCGGCGACGCGGGCTCCACCTCGAATCGCGCGAAGACCTCCTCCGCGCGCTGGCCGAGCGGAAGCGGCAGCGGACCCTCGCCCACGCGGAGCGGATCGAAGAGCTCGCCCGGCGCCACGATCTGCCGATTCACGAACTGCTTTCGCTCGAAGTCGATTTCGGCGAGCCAGCCGCTGTCGTAGACGAACTGCCGTCGACTCTCGTCGGCGCGGCCGTCCGGACCGATGAAGGAGTCGAACGAGATCGCGAAGCGGCGCCCGCTCGACGCCGCTTCGAGAATCACCTGGCCGCTCCGGCGCTCCGATTCCTCGGTGAGCGAGTCCACGCGCTCGACGATCACGCCCGCGCGGAAATCGCGCAGATCGGCGGTGGCCGCCTCCACGTCGCGCACGAGCGCCCGCGCCTCGTCCGCGGCGGGCTTCGAGAGCAGGATCGCGATCGCCACGATGCCGGCGGTCGGGATCATGCGAGCGCCTCGTAGCCGTCGACCTCGAGGCCGAATCCGCTCAGCCCCGGCATCGGCCGCGGATGGTTCGAAAGGATGCGGAGCCTGCGCAGGCCCAGGTCCCGCAGGATCTGCCCGCCGATGCCGAAGTGACGGAGGTCCATCGGATGCACGCGCGCGGCGACGCCGTTCCCGGAGAGCAGGTCGGGCGAGTTCACGTCGGCGAACGCGCCCGGCCGCTGAATGCGCTGGATTCGATCGGGAAGATCGAAGCCGGTGCCTTCGCTGCGCAGGTAGACGAGCGCGCCGCGCCCGGCGCGGCGGATCGCGCGGAGGCTGCGGCGGATCGTCTCCTGGCCGGCCTCCTCCGAGTCGAAGCGAACGCCGAAGACGTCCCCGAGGATCTCGCGCCGGTGCATTCGCACCAGCACGGGCTCGGCGCACTCGGGAATGCGCCCCCCCGAATCGGGAACGCCGAGATCGCCGTGCACGAGCGCCAGGTGCGGCAGCGCGTCGATCGAGCTCCGCCACGCGATCAGGCGCATCGGTCCCTCCGGCGTCTCGATCGTGGTTCCCGCGTGCGGCTCCATGCGCTCGATGAGCGTTTCGCGCTCGAGGCGCCACTCGATGATCTGCTCCACCGAGCACATCGACAGCGAGTGCGCCGCGCAGAGTCGCTCGAGGTCGGGCACGCGCGCCATTTCTCCGTCCTCGCGCACCACTTCGATCAGCACGGCCGCCGGCGCGAGTCCCGCGAGTCGGCAGAGATCGACGCTTCCTTCGGTCTGACCCGTGCGCACGAGCACGCCTCCGTCCCGCGCGCGGAGCGGATTGATGTGCCCCGGTCGAACGAGATCGTCGGGGCGCGTGTGGCCGTCGATGAGCAGCCGGATCGTCTTCACGCGATCGGCGGTGGAGATGCCGGTGCCCACGCCGTGGCGCGGATGTCCGTCGACGCTGATCGTGAAGGGCGTGCCTCGCACGGAAGTATTGACCGCCGCCTGCGGCGAGAGTTCCAGCCGATCGCAGGTTGCGCCGTCGAGCGCCACGCAGAGGTATCCCCCCCCGACCCGCGTCATGAAGTTCAGCGCCTCGGGCGTGATTCGCGCCGCGGCGCAGATGAAGTCGCCCTCATTCTCGCGCTTCTCGTCGTCCACCAGCACGACGATGCGACCGGCGCGAAGCTCCTCGAGCACCTTGGGAATGGGAGCGAAAGCCATGGGGGTTGGCATGGTAGCGCCGGCGGTTCCCATAATGGAGCTTGCTCAAGACTTTGATCGCCCGCGCGTGCGACCGGGAACTCTTCGTTGAGGGTTCTTGGCCCGACGGACAACCTGTCGCTGGACACGGCTTGATGCGTATATGACCTGTACCGCTCGATCGCACGGCAGGCTCGATCGCACAAGGAGACCGAAAGATGACGCTTGCTCGATTCACCTCTGCGCTCGCCGTTGCCGCGCTTGCGGTCGGAAGCGCGTCCGCGGAAATCCTCCCGCCCGGAAGCAGCACGGCTCTCACCGGCTGGGTGCCGGCGGCCGGCGGCACCGAGATCCACTCGGCGTCGTACTCCTTCGCGTCCACGAACGTTCCCGTCGGCGGCATCGTGTCGACCGGCACGCTGGACCAGACCGTGAAGCAGCAGCTCTCGGGAGAACTGCTCTTTTCGCTTCGCATCTCGCAGCTCTCGACGGGACCGAACACGCACCTCGTCGGCATCATGATCGGCGAGTGGGCGGGCTTCTCCGTCGACACCGACTTCCTGCTCGGCTCCGGGATCAGCGATCCGGGCATGGCGGCTCGCAGCGCCGGCATCGGCGACGTGGTGAGCTGGTCGGATTTCAGCGGACCGATGAGCGACGGCAAGAACACGAGCTGGATGCAGATCCTGACCGACGCGGCCGGTTTCACCATCGACATGAGCCACATCCGCCTCGATTTCTCCGACGGGAGCATGGCCCAGTTCCGCATCGCGGCACCGTCCACCATTCCCGCACCGGGTGCGTTGGCGCTTCTCCTTGGCGCCGCCCTGGGCGGACTCCGTCGTCGCCGCTGAGCGTGCCTGTCCGGCGGTGACCTCCGACCGCGGCGAGGGACTGAAGTTCTCTCCCTCGCCGCGGCGGTACTTTTGCGGCCCATGCCACCGCCACGCACTCGCGCACGGACACGGGCCGGCGCTTCGGCTCTTCGCGATCGCGACCGCTCGCTGCTTCTTGCGCTGACGTCGCTTCCGACGGCGTCCGGGTGCGAGTGGGCGGTGCAGGGCGCGCTCGACGCGTGGATCGCCGCCCGCGGCACTCGACTCTCCTCTCGGCGCGACGACGCGGGCAACCTGCTCATCCGGCGTGCGACGGGCGCCGCGCCGCGCCTGCTCATCACGGCGCACCTCGATCATCCCGCGTTCGTCGTGCGGCGCGTGCTGCCGAAGCGCGGGATCGAACTCGAGTTCCGCGGCGGCGTGCACGATCCGTACTTCCGAGGCGCCGCGATCGAGGTCTTCGACGGGCGCGGCACGCCGCACCGCGCGCGGATCGCGTCGCTCGACGCGGAGGCGAAGCCGTTCAAGATCGTGCGCGCCGTGCTTCGGGGTGACGCGCCCGCGATTCCGCTTGGAGCGATCGGCCGCTGGGCGCTTCCCGAGGCCGAGATCCGCGCGGGAATGCTGCACACGCACGCGTGCGACGATCTCGCCGCGGTCGCCGCCGCGCTCATCGCGTACGAGCGGTTGCTCGAGCGCGGCGCCGCCGACGGCGTGGGACTGCTCTTCACCGTGGCGGAGGAGGTCGGGTTCCTCGGCGCGATCCGCGCCGCGTCGAGCGGGCTGATCCCGCGCGGCGCAGCGCTCCTGTGCCTGGAGAACAGTCGCTCGTTTCCGCACGATTCGCCCATCGGCGCGGGGGCGATCCTCCGCGTCGGCGATCGTTTGAGCGTCTTCTCGCCCGGCTTGACGAACGCGCTGACGCAGCTCTATCAGCGGCACGCCGCCGCCGCACCCGCGTTCCGCTGGCAGCGCAAGCTCATGGCGGGCGGCGCCTGCGAGGCCACGGCGTTCGCGGCGCTCGGCCACGAGAGCACCTGCCTCTGCCTGCCGCTGGGCAACTACCACAACATGGTCGACATCGACGGCGTGCTCGCGGGTCGGCGCCGCGCGCGAATCGGCCGCGAGTTCATCTCGATCGACGACTTCGAGGGACTCGTGTCGATGCTCGTGCTGGCGGCCGATGCGTTCGGCGCTCCGAGCGTCCGGAAGGGCGCACGCGGCGCGGCGCGGCAGGCATCCGCACGAGCGCCGCTCGGCGACTTCGCGCCGCTCATGCGGACGCTCTGGCGCGAGCGCTCCGCGAAGGTGCTTGGTCGCCGGGGCCGCGCCGGTTAGTCTGCTCCCCGGTCGTACCCGCACTCGTCCCACGAGGAGAAGGATTCGTCATGACGCGATTCACCGCCGTCGCCGCCGCCGCTTCCGCGTTCGCCGCACTGTTCGCCGCCTCGGTCGGCGCCGCCGTCGCGCCGGACGCACCGCCCGCCGAGTATCGCTACTTCAAGCAGCGCGTGGCGCTCGATCTCGAGCCGAGCATGATCGCGGTCTTCAGCGATCAAGCCGCCGCCGGACTCGCGGCGCTGCCCACGACTCCGCTCGTCGACGCGGGGATCGCCGCCGACGGAATCGCCGCGTCCTCCGCCCCCGGCTGGCAGTACGCCGAACTTCCGGTCGAGCTCCGCAGCCGCGCCGCGATCGAAGCGCTGTCGGCCGACCTGCTGACGCGCAACGCGTACGACTTCGTCTCGCCGGTCTTCCTCGGCGCGGGCGGGTTGCCGGTCGTGATCACGCGCGACGTGCTCGTGGCCCTGCGCACGGAGCTGCCCCCGGCGGAGCGCACCGCGTTCGTGGCCGAGCATGTGCCGGGTCAGGTGCTCGCCGTCGACTTCGCGGGACTCGAAGGCGTCTTCCACGTGCGCACTCCGTTGCGAAGCGCCGCCGAGGTGCTCGACCTCGTCAACGCGCTCGCGCTCGAGCCGCAGGTCGTCTTCGCGCAGAGCGACGCGATCCACTGGGTGGAGCGCTGCGGCGTCGTTCCGAACGATCCGCTCTTCCCGCAGCAATGGGCGCTCGATCAGCCCAACGACGAGGACATGAACGGACCGGAGGCGTGGGCGATCAACTCGGGAGATCCGGGAATCGTCGTCGTCGTGCTCGACAGCGGCATCGACCAGGGGCACGAGGATCTTTCGCAGATCTCGGGCATGACGTTCTCCGGCGCGGGCTCGAACGGCGCGCCGAGCACGCAGTGCGACGACCACGGCACGGCGGTGGGCGGCTGCGTGGCGGCGACGCTCGACAACGGGCTCGGCGTGGTCGGCATCGCGCCGAACGCGCGGGTGCGCTCGGGAAAGATCTTCAACCAGATCTTCTTCATCTTCCTCTGCCTGCCGTTCCTCGAGTCGCAGGACTCCTGGACCGTGAACGGAATCATGTGGGCGCAGTCGAGCGGCGCGCGCGTGACGAATTCGTCGTGGGGCGGAGGCACGCCGTCGGCGGCGGTCACGACCGCGTTCGACACGACGCGATCGCTCGGCGTGATCCACTTCGCCGCGGCCGGCAACGGAGGCACGAGCTCGATCAGCTATCCGGCGAACCTGCCCTCCATCAACGCGGTGGCGGCGATCAGCAGCACGGGCGCGCTCGCGTCGTTCAGCCAGTACGGGAGCGGACTCTTCATCAGCGCGCCGGGTGCGACGGTGCTCACCACCGATCGCATGGGCTCGGCCGGCTACGCGAGCGGCAACTACGCCACGGTCGACGGAACGTCCTTCGCGTCGCCGTACGCGGCGGGCGTGGCGGCGCTCGTGCTCTCGGTGAATCCGGCGCTCACGCCGGACGAGGTCGAGTCGATCATGGCGGCGAGCGCGAAGGATCGAGGCCTCCCGGGGTACGACACGACCTTCGGCTGGGGAATCGCGGATGCGTTCGCCGCCGTGGTCGCGGCGCAGAAGACGCTCGGCAACGAGTGTCCCGCGGATTTCGACCGCACCGGAACCGTGGACGGCGACGATCTCGGCTCGCTCCTGGGCCAATGGGGCGCCTGCCCCGATTGCGCGGCGGACTTCAACGACGACGGCACCGTCGACGGCGACGATCTCGGCGGCCTGCTCGGTGCCTGGGGCGCGTGTCCGTAGTCGCACCGCCTCGGCGCGCGTGCATCGAAGCGGCGCCGCGGGTGGCGCCGCGGGCGGCGCCGGCCGCGCGTCGTCGCGCGGATCCGTAGGCTGCACCGTTCCGCCGACGGATCTCCACGATGCCCGCGCTCGACTCCCCCGTCTCGTTGCTGCACGAGCTCGAATCGGCGCTGCGCCGCGCCCTGGCCACGGCGTCGGGCGCCGACGCCTCGAGCGCGGATCCGCAGTTGCGGCCGAGTGCGAGCCCCGAGCACGGTGACTTCCAGGCGAACGGAGCGCTCGCGCTGGCGAAGCACTCGAAGTGCAACCCGCGCGAGCTCGCGTCGCGCGCGGCGGCGGCGCTGACCGCCGACTCTTCGATCGCGGGATGGCTCGACCGCGCGGAACCGGCCGGCCCGGGATTCATCAACCTGCGCCTCTCGGAGCGGGCGCTCGGGTCGATGCTCGACGCGTTCGACGCGCCGGCGCTCGGCGTGACGCCGTCCACCGAGCGGCACGCGGTGGTGATCGATCTCTGCGGCGTGAACGTCGCCAAGCAGATGCATGTGGGTCATCTGCGGGCCACGATCATCGGCGACACGCTTGCGCGGGTCTTCGAGCGGCTCGGCCGCAAGGTCTGGCGCGAGAATCATCTCGGCGACTGGGGCGTGCCGATCGCCATGACGCTCGCGCGACTGAGGCGCGACCGCGTCGATCTCGATCGCGTGACGCTCGACGATCTCAACACCGCGTATCGCGCCGCGCAGGAGGAACCCGAGAACGACGAGTCCCGGTTGACGCTCGTCAAGTTGCAGTCGGGCGATGCCGAGCTCGTGCGCGACTGGAACAAGCTCATCGAAGTGACGATGCGCGAGGTCTTCCATGTGGCCAGGCTGCTCGGCGTCAAGCTCGGGCCCGAGCACTCGCGCGGCGAGAGCTTCTTCCGCGATCGGCTCGGACCCGTCGTCGAGGCGTTCGTTTCCAAGGGACTCGCGGTGGAGGACGCCGGGGCGATGGTCGTGCGCTTCGCCGATCGCGAGCGGCCGCTGCTCATCCGCAAGAAGGACGGCGGCTTCCTCTACTCGACGACCGATCTCGCCGCCGTGCGCTTCCGCGTGCAGGAGCTCGACGGCTCGCGCGTCGTCTATGTCGTCGACGCGCGGCAGCGGGATCACTTCAAGGATGTCTTCGACGCGGTGCGGCTCATCGGGTGGGACGTGCTGCCCGACGGCACTCGCGCGGAACTCACGCATGTCGGCTTCGGCGCCGTGCTCGGCAAGGATCGCAAGCCGCTCAAGACGCGCTCGGGCGAGAACTTCACGCTCATCGAGTTGCTGAACGAAGCGATCGAGCGCGGCACGCGCGAAGTGGCGTCGCGCGCGGAGTCGCCCGAGGCGCCGACGCACGGGATGACGCCGGCGCAGCTCGCCGAGATCGGCC
>VGXK01000088.1 GCA_016873355.1 Phycisphaerae bacterium
GCAATCGCGGCAGCATGTCGATCACGGCTGCGCCTCCGAGTCCGCGCCTGGCCGCGCCGCGCCCGGGGAGGGCGCTTCCGCGCTCGTCAGCGTCTCCACCACCGGCGCCGCGTTGCGTTCCGCGTGATACCTCTCGACGGCCGCCGGATACTCCGCGATGACGATCTTGGCGCTCGGCACGATCGCGCGCAGCATCGGCGAGGGCTGGAGACCGATCCACAGGCACGCAAGCGCCAGCGGCGCGAGGATGGCGATCTCGCGGAAGCCGAGATCCTTCACGGGCTCATGGCCGTGCGCTTCCGGCTCGCGAAGCGGACCCCAGACCACCTTGCCGAGCATGATGAGCAGGTACATGGCGCCGAGAATCAGGCCGACCGCCGCGATCAGCGCGAACCACGGACCGAGCACGCCCGGGTATCCCGTGGCCGCGTCGTGCGACGCCGTGTACGCGCCGAACAGGCACAGGAACTCGCCGACGAATCCGTTCAGCCCCGGCAATCCCACGCTCGAGAGCGTGAAGAAAACCATGAACACGGCCCAGATCGGCATGCGCTTCGCGAGCCCGCCGATCTCCTCCATGTCCTTCGAGTGGTAGCGCTCGTAGATCATGCCCACGCAGAGGAAGAGCGCGCCGGTGGAGAGCCCGTGATTCACCATGTACATCACGGAGCCTTCGACGCCGATCGGATTGAACGAGAAGAGGCCGAGCATGGCGAAGCCCATGTGCGCCACCGAGCTGTACGCGATGAGCTTCTTCACGTCCTTCTGCACCCAGCAGACGAGCGCCATGTTGATGATCGCCATGACGCTCAACACCGCGAAGAAGGTGCAGAGCGCCACCGCGCCGTCGGGCGCCATCGGCAGCGCGATGCGATACACGCCGTAGGTGCCGAGCTTGAGCAGCGTGCCCGCCAGGATCACGCTGCCCGCGGTCGGCGCCTGATCGTGCGCCAGCGGCAGCCAGGTGTGCACCGGGAAGAACGGCGTCTTCACCGCGAACCCCGCCATGAGCGCGCCGAAGACCCAGGTGGACTGCGAATGGCTCAGCCCGAACTCGGGGTTGTTGCAGAACGCCACGAGATCGGGAATGCGGAAGCTCCACACGCCCGTGGCGCCGTACGCCTGCACCGCGACATAGACGATCGCCGCGAGCGTGATCACCGAGCCCAGGAAGGTGAAGAGGAAGAACTTGATGCCGGCCGGCCGGCGCTCCGGTCCTCCCCAGATCGAGATCAGGAAGAACATCGGCGCCAGCGTGAACTCGTAGCCCACGTAGAAGAGGATCGCGTCGCGGCTCATGAACGCGAGCTGCATGGCGGAGAGCAGCACCAGGAACCAGCCGTAGAACTCGCGCTCGCGCGTGGTGATGCTCGAGAAGCTGCCGAGGATGGAGAGCGGCGTGAGGAAGGTGGTGAGCAGCACGAGCATCATGCTCACGCTGTCCACGCCGAGCTCGAGCGACACGCCGAAGCGGGTCATCACGCCGGCGCCCGACTCTTCCGGCCAGAAGCGGCCGCTCCGCCACTCGGGGAACTGGATCGCCCAGACCACGCTCAGCAGGAAGACGATCGACGAGGCGCCGAAGGAGATCCACTTCGCCTGCTTCTCGGGAGCCGCGATGATCGCCACCATGCCGAGCATCGGCAGCAGCAGCAGCATGTGCGGAATGGTCATGCGCCGCCTCCCACGATCCACTTCCAGACGACCCACGCCAGGATCAGCGCGACCGCGCCGGCCATGGTCGCCGCGTATCCCTGAAGCGCTCCGTTGTAGAGCGGCTGAAAGAGTCGGCCCAGGAACGACGGAACGCGGCCGATGCCGTTCACGAGCAGGCCGTCGATGAAGTGCTTGTCGAAGAAGTGGAGCAGGTGCCCGCCGACCCACATGGGCAGGCGGAAGCACGCGTGGTAGAGCTCGTCGACGTACCACTTGTGCTCCATGGCGGTGGGCAGCCAGCGCAGCCAGCGCCGCGCCAGCATCGCGCCGCGCAGCCGATCCGCGAGTCGACGGTTGCCCAGGTGCAGCACCCACGCGATCGCGATGCCGGCGAGTCCGACGACGCTCGAGAGCACGAACATGGCGGTGTGGCCGTCCATGCCGATCAGGTGCGGGTGCTCATGCGAGTCGGCGGGCTGCGCGCCGAGCGCGGCGCTGGAGTGCGCCATCATCGACTCGACCCAGTTCTCCTTCGTCTGTCCGCTGAGCACGAGGTAGGTGGGAAGTCCCGCGAGCACGGCGCCGATCGCCAGCACGAGCAGCACGCCGTTGATCGCAAGCCTCGGCGCGTGCGGATGGAAGGAGCCGTGGTCGTTGCCGTGCGACGCACTCGCGGAGGGCGCCCCGCGACCGTGCCCATCGGCGCCATGCAGTTCATCGCCCGGCACGAACGCAACCGGTCCCGCGCACACTCGGAACCACACCCGGAACGTGTAGTACGCCGTGAGCCCCGCGGTGGCGAGTCCCATCCACGCCAGCGCCGGCTGCGCGTGATGCGGATCGAACATCGCCGCGGCGAGGATCGTGTCCTTCGAGAAGAAGCCGGCGCTGAAGGGGAACGCCGAAAGCCAGAGGCAGCCCACGAGCATCGTCCACGAGACGAGCGCGAACCCCGGCACGCGCCGCAGTCCCGAGAGTCGGCGCAGGTCGAGCTGCCCGGCGAAGCCGTGCATCACCGCGCCGGCGGTGAGGAAGAGCAGCGCCTTGAAGAAGGCGTGCGTGAAGGTGTGGTAGCAGGCGCCGTAGGCGGTGCCCACGCCGAGCCCGAGGAACATGTACCCGAGCTGGCTCACCGTGCTGTACGCGAAGATGCGCTTGATGTCGTACTGCGCCATGCCGATGGTGGCGGCGAGCAGTGCGGTGAGTCCGCCGATCCACGCGACGGCGGCGAGCGCATCCGGGTGCAGCAGGAAGAGCGGGAACATCCGCGCGATCAGGTAGACGCCCGCCGTCACCATCGTCGCCGCGTGGATGAGCGCGGAGACGGGCGTCGGACCTTCCATGGCGTCCGGCAGCCAGACATAGAGCGGAATCTGCGCGCTCTTGCCGAACGCCCCGAGCATGAGACAGAACGGAATGAGCGACGCGTCCCATCCGCCCGCCGGATTGCCCGCGGCTTCGATCGCCCGGAAGAGGCCGTCGTACTCGACGGTGCCGTAGTTCGTCCAGATGAGGAAGATCCCGATCGCGAGACCGAGATCGCCCACGCGATTCATGATGAACGCCTTCTTGGCGGCGGCGACCGCGCTCGGGCGCGTGTAGTAGTAGCCGATGAGCAGGTAGCTCGCGAGACCGACGCCCTCCCAGCCCAGGTAGAGCATGACGAGGTTGTCGCTCATCACGAGCGCCGCCATGGCCACGATGAAGATGCTCACGCCGAAGAAGAAGCGCGAGTATCCCTTGCCGACGTCGGACTCCATGTACTCGCTCGCGTAGAGCGCGATGAGCGTGCCGAGTCCCGTGACGAAGAGCATCCAGAAGAGCGTGAGCTCGTCGACGTAGAGGGAGAAGTGGGCGCCGAAGGCGTGCCAGTTGCCGTCGCCCCAGGCGAAGTCCATCCAGTGGAGCAGCGGGACCACCACCGGCTGCGCCGGATCGACGATGCGGTGGAGCCAGAAGGTGACGCCGAACGCCGCCGCGAACGAGAGCACCGTGACGAACGCGGGCAGCTTGTTCTTCACGCGGAAGGCGGCGCAGAGGGCGCACGCGATCGAGGAGAGCAGCGGCAGCCAGATGATCCAGCCGGCCCACGAAAGCTCGGGCGCGGTGATCGCGGCGGGAATGTCGTGGGCGACGACCGGACCGGCGCCCGCGGGCGCGGCGTGCGTCTCCTGGGCGCCGAGCAGCACGGAGCAGAGCGAGGCGAGGGTGGCCGTCATTCGTGCAGCTCCGACCACGCTTCGCTGTTGAGCGTTTCGCGACGACGGAAGAGCAGCACCACGAGACCGAGCGCCAGCGCCGCTTCCGCCGCCGCCACCGTGAGCACGAAGATCACGAAGGTCTGCCCCGAGACGTCCAGGTGCATGCGCCCGAACGCCACGAACGCGAGCGCCGCCGCCTGGAACATGAGTTCGGTGCAGAGGAACATGAGGATCATGTTCCTTCGCGAGAGGAATCCCACGAGCCCGATCGCGAAGAGCAGCGCGCTCGTGAGCAGCAGCACCTTGAGCGGACCGCCGGCCATCGGCTCGAGCGCCGCCAACAGCGGAAGATCGGCGAGCGCCGGCGCCGCGAGCATCTCCGCGGCGCCGCTCATGATTTCTCTCCGCTCCATCCGCTCGGGCCGGACGCTTCGGGCGGCGTCGAATCCTCGGGAGAAAGTCGTCGCATTCCCGCCGCTTCGCGCCGCTCGTCCTCCCCGAGCTCGATCTGCTTCCGCGCGAGCACGACCGCGCCGAACATGGCCATGAGCAGGATCACGCCGGCAAGCTCGAGACTCACCGGAAAGTCGGCCACGAGCGAGAAGCCGACCTCGCGCGTGTTCGTGAGCACGGAGAGATCCCTGAGCGTCACCGGCTGCTTTCCGTCGTCGGCGACGGCCACGAGCGCCTGGTAGGCGCCGTCGTCGCCGCGGCGCAGGTAGTCGCCTCCGCCGTCCCATGCGAGCGCCTCGATCGCCTTCGGCTGCACGAGCTTCGCCGCCTCGAGCACCATCCGCGGCGAGCGATTGAACGCCGCGACGCGCTCCTCTTCGGCCGTGCTCAGCGTCTTCGGCGCCGCGTTCGGCATCGGGCCCTTCGGACCGAGGAAGGTCTGCGACAGGACCATGAGCATGAAGAAGCCCACGATCACCGCCACCGCCGGCTCGCGCGGAATCCGGTCGTAGTCGTCGCGCGAGATGCGGCCCACCGACTCCTCCGGTCCCTGCTGCGCCAGCATGAGCACGAACATGTAGGTGATGAGGATCGCGCCCGCGTAGACGATGATCAGCGCGAACGCCATGAACTCCGCCTGCATGAGCAGGAAGAGGCCGGCGGACGAGAGCACCACCAGGATGAAGTAGAGCGCCGCGAAGACCGGCCGCGGATGCGTGATCATGCGCACGGCGCCGGCGATCGCGATCGTGGCGAAGGCGATGCAGAGCGGCGCCGAGGCGGGAGGACCGTCGGGACCGCCGCCCGACTGCACCGCCAGCGCCATGAGAAGTCCCACGCCCGCCAGTCCCAGGATCGTGGCGCCCGCACGGAAGGTCAGTCGCGACGGGCGCATGAGACCGAGCAGTCCCAGCACGCACAGGACTCCCGCGACATACAGCGTGAGCGACGCGAACGAGGGTGCCTGTGGCATCGGATGGAGCGAGTCGCGGCGCGGAGCGATCGCCCTCCTGGCGATCGGATGGGGAAGGGTAATGGGGGGGCGCAGGACCCGCAACCGACGGCGCGGATCGCGCGGGCGCCGCCGTGATCGTTAGGATTCCGCCATGCAACGCGGGATCCGAGCCGCGATCCCGAACGCCATCACGATGCTTCGACTCGTCGTGGCCGCGGGATTCTTCGTGGCGCTGGCGACGGGACTCGGCGACGAGCAGTCGATCCTGCGCTGGGGCAACGCGGCGGTTTGGATGTTCGTCTTCGCCGCGATCACGGACGTGGTCGACGGCTATCTCGCACGGCGATGGAAGGTGGTGAGCACGTTCGGGCGCGTGATGGATCCGGTGGTCGACAAGGTGCTCGTCCTGGGCGCGTTCATCTTTCTCGCGGCGCCGCCGTTCGAGGCGGCGGGACCCGCGCGGCTCGTGAGCGGGCTCTCACCGTGGATGGTCGTGGTGATCCTGTCGCGCGAGCTGCTCGTGACGAGCGTGCGCGGCGTGCTCGAATCGGAAGGCATCGCGTTCGGCGCCGATCGCTGGGGCAAGATCAAGATGCTCGTCCAGTGCGTGACGGTGCCGCTCGTCCTTCTGGTCGCGGTGAATCAACTCGATGCCTCGAGCGCGTTCTGGCGGACTTGGCGGGACTCGATGGTGTGGATCACCGTGGTCGTGACGATCCTCTCGGCGGTGCCCTACGCGGTGCGCGGGCAGCGGCTGCTGGCGACGATCGAGCGGAAGGCCGACCGCGAGTGAACGAGCCGAAGCCGATGAGCGGGTCCGCAGCGAACGAATCGAACGAGGGGGGCGCCCCGACCGCGAGGGCCTCGCGCGAGCCGAGCGGCCGTCTCACCGCGCTCGGTCGTCTCTCGGTGACGGCGCTGGGGCTCGGCTCTCTGCGACCCGCGCCGGGAACCTGGGGCTCGCTTCCGCCGCTGATCGCCGTGCTCGTGCTGCTGGCGCTCGGTGCACCGGAATGGCTCGTGGCGCTCATCATGTTCGTGGGCGCGGCGAAGTCGTCGATTCTCTGCCTGTGGTTCGGGCAGGCTGCGGAGGCGGAGTTCGGCCACAAGGATCCGTCGCGCGTGGTGGTGGACGAAGTGGCGGGTCAATGCGTGGCGCTGCTCTGGCTGCCGTGGTCGAAGCTCGGCGGCGAGCGCGTGCTCGGCGACCTCACCACGAGTCAGCTTGCGGTCGCCGTGGCGTGCTTCCTTCTCTTCCGGGGGTTCGACATCTGGAAGCCGCCGCCGGCGAGAGCGCTTCAGCGACTGCGGGGCGGCGCCGGAATCCTCGTCGACGATCTCGTCGCGGGTGCCTATGCGCTCGGCGCCTCATGGCTTGCGGCGCTCGCGATCATGCGAACGGATTGACGAGGCCGGCATGGCGGAACGATCCGCCCACGGGTATCCTCCCGTGCCGGATCGGTGGATCGCACCTTGTGGCGGGGGGAGAACCGACTTGCATTGCCGACGAACTGTGGCTGTGATCTCGCTTGCGGCGATTGTGGCGCCGATCGCATCGGCCGCGTTCATCACGCTTGACATCGGTTTTCATCCGGCGATCGACAATGTTCCCGGGGATGGCGACTTCAGCACGGAGCAATATCTGGTCGGATTCCTCGACCGATGCGTGATCGTCTCGAGCATCGTGCAACACGCCGCGGTGACGGAGGGCAGCGGCGTGCACTGGTCCGTCGAACCGGGTCGCTCGAGCGGCGCGGGCGTGGAGATTCGCACGGGTCAGGTCGCCGGCGCGGAGCCGGTGATCGTCGACCTCGTCGATTCGTCCAGCCCGGCCTGGCCCGGGACGGTCTCCTGGCTCTCCTCTTCGATCGACCAGGTCGGCGCAGGCATGGTGTGGGCGCACCTCACGATCGACGTGCACGACGACTTCGTCGACCTGGACGCGAGCGCGACGCTCCAGGGCGTCGAGCTGCCCGTCATGCCGCCTTTGTCGGAAGTCGAGCCTCGTCCTGCCGCAGAAGCCAGAGCTGCGCCAGCGTCTGCACGCTGATGAGAATGAGCGCGACGTAGACGAGCACGCGGGCGCTGATTCCCTCGAGCGCCGAGGCGCTTCCCGCCATCCAGAGAAAGCCGAGGCAGCCGAGGCTCGGCAGCACGATCGTTCCCATGCGGCCGAGCTTCGCCACGCGCGGATAGCGAAGGGGATCGACGGCGATCCACGCCGCGACGACGACGAGCGCCGCGAGCAGGAGCGGCATGACGAGCGCCGCCGCCTTGCTTCCTTCCTGCGTGAGCTTGTAGCTCACCAGCCCCAGCAGCACCAGGTTCAACCCGTAGCCGACGCTGACGATGAAGCTTCGCATGCGCGGATGCTACGCGAAGGGCGGTGCGCTTCGCGGAGAGGCG
>VGXK01000089.1 GCA_016873355.1 Phycisphaerae bacterium
CTTCCGCGCCTCGAACTCCGCTTCGGACTCCTGCTGGATGTTTCGCTTGCGATTGTCCCAGACGTCCCGCGCCTGCCACTTCGATTCGATCGGTGCGGCGCGCTGCACCGCGTGGGCCTTGTCGTTTGCGTCCACCGGAACGGGAGCCTGCGTCACGACGCTCGGCTCGCCGGCGCCGGCGCCGGCGCCGCCGCCGCCGTCGCGCGCGCTCGTCGCGCCCACGGCGCGATTCAGGGAGTCGGGAGAGGGAACGGTCCAGGTCGTCGCGCCACTCGCGCCGTTCGAGCCCTCCGCGAGCAGCGCACGCTCGCAGCTCTCGACATGGTCAAGCAGCGTGGTGCCGTCGTTCTCGAGCGCGAAGAACCGCAGCCGCTGCTCGATCGTCGGATCGGGAACGGTCGGCACGCAGCCCACCACGCCGCTCGCCACGATCTGCGGCGACGGCACCTGCGGCGAAGTGAATCCCGCCTCGTCCGTGAATTGGACGTGCAGCGTGAAGAGTTCGCTCCGGAACGCAAGCAGCGGGCTCGGCACCACCACCTCGCCGGGCGCGAGCGGCTCGCAGAGCCGATTCAGCGCGAGCGTCTCGGGGTAGTACGACTGGTACTCGAACCAGGTCCGCGCGCTCTCGCGCGCCAGCAGCGGCGCCAGCCACGAGTCCATGCGCCAGAGCGCCAGATGGAGCGTCTCCTGCTGCGCGATCGCCGCGCGAGCCATCGTCTCCTCGCGATCGAGACGGATCACCTGCGTGGAGATCCAGGCGAGACCGGCGGCCACCGCGGCGCTTCCCGCGCCGAAGGCGGTCCACCAGAGCGCGCGGCGGGCGCGCCTCATCGCGCGACTCCGATCACGACTTCACCTCGACCCCGGTGCCGAGCCGGTAGCCCTTGCCCCGCGCGGTGGTGATCCATTCGCAGGCGGCGCCGGCCGCGGCGATCCGCTCGCGAAGCCGCGCCACCTGCATGTCCACCGTGCGCGTCTCGAGCCCGCGCGGATCGAGCCCCCAGACCACGCGCAGCAGCTCGTCCCGCTCCACCACGCGGGCTCGATTCGCCGCGAAGTGACGGAGAATGTTCGCGTCGCGCTCGGAGATGGGAGTCTCGCTGCCGTTGCTCGTCACCACGCGGCGCTCCAGGTCGATCTGCACCTGGCCGTCGGTGAGCGTCGTCACGTCGAGCGGCCGCTGTGGCGAGCGCCGGAGCACCGCCTCGATCCGCGCCATGAGCTCGCGGAGCGAGAACGGCTTGACGATGTAGTCGTCGGCACCGAGCGAGAGTCCGTTCACGCGATCGTTCTCGGCGCCGAGCGCGGTGAGCAGGATCACGGGAAGCGTCGGCCTCGCCGCACGGATCGTGCGAAGCGCTTCGAACCCCGACTGCTTCGGCAGCATGCAGTCGAGCAGCACGAGATCGGGGGCGCCCTCGAGCGCGGCGCCGACGGCGGCCATTCCGTCGCCCGCCTCGGTCGTCTCGTAGCCGTGGAAGGAGAGCGCGTCCACCAGACCGCGGCGAATGGCGGCGTCGTCTTCGACCACGAGAATGCGCGTGCGCGGCATCGACGAGGACTCCTGGCATGAGGGTATCGGCGCAGACCGTGGCGGCCAATGAGCGGGAACGGCGGCCCCGTTCGAGGCCGCCGTCCCTGACGATCGGAGAGGGCTTCCGATCGGCGTCGTGGTTGCGTGAACCATGCTTTCCTCAGCAGCCGTCCTTGATGGAGCCCGCCAGCGGCGCGGCGGGCGCAGCCGGCTCCGTCGGCGCCGCGATCGCGGGAGCAGTCGCCGGTGCCGGGAAGTTCATTCCCTTCGCCGTCGCCTGCGCGCGCACCGCGTCGCGGATCACGTGCTCGAATCGCGGGCTCTCGGAGGCGAGACGCGCGCGCTCGGCGTTCAGGAACTTCTCGCGCTCCAGGCCGATCTCCTGCACCTGCTTCTGGATCTCGGCGCGGCGCGCGGCCATGGCGGCCACGTGCGCGGTGCGCTCGTCCGGCGTCATCGACTGCATCGCCTCCGGGAGCTCGTCCTTCTTGACCGACTCGAGCTTGAAGCTCGCATCCTTGCATGCGTCAACGAGATCCCAGCCGCGGTTGTTGTAGAGCGAACTCGCCTTGGCGCCGCAGCGCTGCGCCGCGACGGCGGTCGACATGCCGGAGGCGTTGCCGTCCTGCCTGGTCTGGTTCGCGGCGCCCCACTCCGCCTGCGCGCCGTACGGCAGATAGGTCTCGTTGAGCGTGGAACTCAGCGCGGCGAGCCTGTCGTCGAACGGCGTCGAGATGGCCACGGCGCCCTCGGCCTGATTGATGGCCGCGTAGTGGCCGTCGGCGAGCTTCGCGACCTCGCGCCACGCGGGCGCGAGCGCGTCGGCGGGATCGCCGCAGTAGATCGAGTTCACCATGATGCCCTTTTCGATCGCGCGGCGCGACGCGTCGCCGTAGCGGACCTCCGCATCCTGGTCCGCGGATTCGTTGCCGGCGATGACGATGAGCTTCAGGCTCTTGTCGCCCGGCGTCCAATCGAGCGTGCGCGTGGCGGTGTCGACGGCGCGGCCGACGAACTCGGTGCCGCCGTTCGTGGCGAGCGCGAAGAGCTTCATGCTGATCGTGTCGAGGTCGTCGGTGAACGCCGAATCCACGCTCGTCCAGCCGTTCTCGGCGCGGTGGCCGTCGTTGCCGAAGGTGATGAGCGCGACGCGCAGCTTCGGCACCGGCTGCGCGGTGGCGAGATCGCTCACCACGTCCCAGATGCGGGCGCGGGCGGTGTCGATGAGGCCCTGCATGCTGCCCGAGGTGTCGAGGCAGATCGCCAGATCGACGGTGGGCTGGCACGACGCGGCTTCCGCGGCGGCGGCGGCGCGGCACGCGTCACCGCCTGCGACCGCGGGCGCGACGGCGAGCGAGACGGCGACGGTCACGGCACCTCCCACGGCGACGCCGAGCGTGGCGACCGAGAGGCGCGGGTTCAGATCGTTGCGTGGATTCCGATGCATGTGCGTTCCTTTCCTGTCGGGTGCGTGCATGGCGCGCCGTGATCGCGGCGTGCGATTCGTGACGGCGCTCACGGCGCCGTGCGGTCGTTGCAGACTCGAATGGTCTTGCCCTCATGTTGAAGCAGGATCTCGCCGTCCATCGCGATCGCGGATTGACGGCCCTGCTCGACGAGCTGCCAGAGAAGCTGTTGATGGCGCGACGAGCCCCAGAGCACTTCCTCGTCGACGCGGATCTCCCTGCCCACGAGCGACGCGTCGGTCCAGGCGCTGCCCTGCTTGTAGAAGGTCTTGTCGCGGCACTGATTCATCGACTGCGACTCGACCGGCGCGCCGGCGGCGGAGACGAACTGCCGCGACGCCGCGACGTTCCCCTCCCACTTCTGCCGGTTGTAGTTGTCGCCCTGGTTCACGGCGGCGGCGCCGACGCGCGTCTCGACCGCGCGATGCTGGAGCGCGGCCCGGCATCCGAGCTCGAGCGCGCGGAGATCGTTCATGTTCGAACCCTCGAGGGCGAGCATCGAGGTGTATTCGGTGAGAACGCCCCAGGTGGAGGAGAGGCGCACGATCTCGCCGATGAGTTCGCGCACGCGCGGGTCGTTCCAGGCGATCGCGGCGCCGTCGAGGCCGAGCTGACGGATCTCGTCGACCATCTGCGCGATGCGGCGGCTCGCCCACAAGCGCGGCACGAACGAATTCGCCGTGCTCGCCTTGGCGGGGTCGACCTCGACCGAGAGTCGATGCACGCCCGCGGCGCCGCGACCCTCGAGCGAGAGCGAGAATGGCTTCTCGCCGCGATACCGGCCGAGCACGACGAGCGTGCCGCCGCGGAAGAGATCGGGCATTCGCGACGGCTCGAAATCGGCGACTCGGCCGGGATCCGAAGGGCACCTTGCCGCGAGATCGACGAGCACGGGGCCTCGCAGCCGCTCGGCGAGTTCGCCGATCTTCGCGGGCAGATCGTCGTCCATGGCGAGATAGGCGGCGCTGGCGCGAGTCATGTCGGCGATGCGGTCGAGCAGCGGCACGTTGACGTCGTTGCCGAGACCGACGACGAAGATGCGTCGCTGCGACGCGTTGCCGCGCTCGACGAGATCGCGGATGTCGCGCTCCTTCGTGCGGCCGATCGTCGGGACGCCGTCGGTGACGAAGAGAATGGTGGAAACGGTGTCGCCGCCGGACGCAGGCTGACGAAGCGCCTCGAGCAGCGAGTCGTGGATGTTGGTGCCGCCACCCGGTCGAAGCGACGCGACATACTCGCGAAGGCGGGAGCGGGCGGCGGCGTCGAGGCCGACGGGAGACTCGGCGAAGCGCGCCACCGAGTTCGAGAAGTCGATGAGGTTCGCGCGCTCGGTGACGCCGAACCCGTCGAGCACGCGCAGGATCGCGGCCTTCGCGCGCTCGAAGGGATTGCCCGTCATGCTGCCGGAGCGATCGAGCACGATCGTGACCTCGCGCGAGAGTTCCGTCGTTCCGGCGGCGTCCGGCGCGGCGGCGAGCAGCAGGAAGTAGCCGCCCCCGGACGCGGGATCGGGATAGGTCATCACCGAGACGCTCGGCGTCGAGCTGCGCACGATCGACAGCCGGAACGCGCCCGGCGACTTCGCGCTCGAACGGATGCGGAGCGGCTGGCCGTCCGACGGCGGCGCGGGAATCCGCTCGGTCACGATCTCGTGCGACGGCGAATACGCGGCCGCCACGTCGCGCCAGTGGATCGTGGCCTCGATCGTCCACGGCGGACCGCCCACGAGGTCGCTGCGCGGAAGCAGGTAGTCCAGCCGATCGTTCGAGCCCGTGAGCAGGTTCTCCCACGAGATCCGCACGCGCTGCGTTCCGCCCGGAGCCACCGGGAAGACGCTCGAGCGCAGCAGGTTCCAGCCGGCCCATTCGAGCAGCGCCGGATCGCGCTCCCTCGCCACGATCTGGTCGTAGATGCGACGCGCCTCGTCGCGCGGAAGGAGTTTCGCGGTCGGCTCGGACGCCGGCCCCTCGAACGCGAACCCGGTGACGACCGCGTCCGAGGGGACCGGCACAAGGAGCACCGCTTGTTCCGCGCGTGGCGACGCGTTCGCCACCGAGATGTCGAGCGTGGTCGTGGCCATGCGCTCGCGGATGTCGATCGAGGCGCGCACGTCCGTGACGGAGATCGCCGGCCGGCCGATGGCGCGGCCCATCTGCGGAACGATCCAAGTGTGCGAATGCGCGGGCGTCGCCGGCGGCACCGCGTGGGGCGGCGTCGTTCCCGGCGCTGCGCCGCTCGACGGCGCGGGCGTCACCGACCATTGGGACGCGAGTGCGATCAGTCCCGTCGTGAGCGTGGCAAGCGCATGGTGAGTCATGGAGATCTCCGGTGTGAACGCGTCGAACCTACCGCCCAACGATGCGAGCGGCTGTCACATCCGTGCAATGGCCGTTCGTCGGCGCGCGTTGCCGCACCGACGAGCAGATGCATGCTCAGTTGTTACGAACTCGACACACTCGCGCGGAGGCGCATGGCGCGCAAGGCGCGCGGGGCGTGCGAGGCGCGCGGGTCGCGCTGGCCCCCCCCGCGATCACGCCGAGAAGCTGGAGCCGCAGCCGCAGCTGCTCGTGGCGTTCGGATTGTTGAAGACGAAGCCGCGACCCATGAGCTCGTCCTTGAAATCGATCGAAGTGCCGTTCAGGTAGAGATAGCTCTTCGGATCGCAGATCACGCGAAGCGTGAAGGGCTCGCCGCCGGCGGTGGCCGTGGCGCTCGCGGCGTCGCCGCCGTTCGTGCCGCTCGCCGCCGACGCGCCCACCGTCACGCCTACGCCGCTCTTCTTCGCGGCGGGCGCCAGGGTGAACGGGTACTCCCACATCTCGTCGTTGTCCTTCTGGACCTCGGTGAGATCGAGCAGGTAGCTGAAGCCGGAGCAGCCGCCGCCCTTGACGCCCACGCGCAGGCGGATCTTGTCCGCGTCGAGCCCCTGCTGGCGGACGATCGAGGCGATTTCACGAGCGGCGGTTTCGGTCACGGTGACGGGCATGGCGGTCCTTGGGAATCGTCGTGCGTGCGGAGGGTTCGGGAGTTCGAACGTTCGAGGGTTCGAGCATTCGTGCCCGCGTCAATGCGACGCGGAGGTCTGCGGCGCGGCGCTCGACTTCGAGTCGGCCACGCCGTTCTTCTTCTTCCAATCGGCGATCGCGGTTCGGATCGAATCCTCCGCAAGCACCGAGCAGTGGATCTTGACCGGCGGCAGGCTCAGCTCCTCTACGATCTGCGTGTTCTTGATGCCGAGTGCGTCGTCCACCTTCTTGCCCTTGATCCACTCGGTGGCGAGCGAACTCGAGGCGATGGCGCTGCCGCAGCCGAAGCACTTGAACTTGGCGTCCTCGATGACGCCCTTCTCGTTCACCTTGATCTGAAGCTGCATCACGTCGCCGCATTCCGGTGCGCCGACGATGCCGACGCCGACATCCTTGCGGCCGGCAACATCCTTGCTCGAGCCGAAGCTGCCGACATTGCGCGGGTTGTTGTAGTGGTCGATGACCTTGTCGCTGTAGGCCATGGTTCGTTCCTCGTTCGATCGGCCCGGCAAGGGGCCGTGGTTGCGGATTCGCTCGAAGTCAGTGCGTTTGCCAGACGATCTTCGAGATGTCGATGCCTTCCTTGTGCAGATCGTAGAGCGGGCTCATCGTGCGGAGGTGATTCACCGCCTTCACGATGCCGCTGATGGTGTAGTCGACTTCCTCCTCCGTGGTCCAGCGTCCCATCGAGAGCCGCAGCGAGCTGTGCGCGAGTTCGTCGCCCACGCCGAGGCTCTTGAGCACGTAGCTCGGTTCGAGACTCGCGCTCGTGCACGCGGAGCCGCTGCTGCACGCGATGTCCTTGATGCCCATGAGCAGACTCTCGCCTTCGACGAACCCGAAGGAGATGTTCGTCAGGTGCGGGAGCCGCTTCTCGACATGGCCGTTGATCTGGACCACCTCGAGTCTCGACGCGAGCTCCTTCTCCATCTTGCGTCGCAGCGCGAGCAGACGCTGGCCGTCCCGTTCCATCTCGGCGCTGCAGAGCTCGCACGCCTTGCCGAAGCCGACGATGCCGGGCACGTTGAGCGTGCCGCTTCGCATGCCGCGCTCGTGGCCGCCGCCGTCGATGATCGCCTCGAGCCGCACGCGAGGCTTGCGCCGACGCACAAAGAGCGCCCCGACGCCCTTCGGTCCGTAGATCTTGTGGCCGGACCAGGAGAGCAGGTCGATGTCGTCGCGCTCGACATCGGTGGGCATCTTGCCGACCCATTGCGTGGCGTCGGTGTGGAAGACGATCTCGCGCTCGTGGCAGAGGGCGCCGATCTGCGGCACCTCGTTGATCGTGCCGATCTCGTTGTTGGCCCACATGAGCGACACGAGGATCGTGTCCGGACGCATCGCGGCCTTCACCATCTCGGCGGTGATGATGCCGTCCGAGCCCGGCTCGAGGAAGGTGACTTCGAATCCTTCGCGCTGAAGCCGCTTGCATGGATCGAGCACCGCCTTGTGCTCGATCACGCTCGCGATGATGTGGCCGCGACCGGTCTGGCCTTCGCCCGCCTTCGCGTACATGCGGGCGGCGCCCTTGATGGCCAGGTTGTTGCTCTCGGTGGAGCCGCTCGTCCAGATGATCTCCTTGGAGTTCGCGCCGATGAGCGCGGCCACCTGCTCGCGCGCGGCCTCGACGGC
>VGXK01000090.1 GCA_016873355.1 Phycisphaerae bacterium
CGCGGCGCGCGTCTGGTCGGACAGCGCCTGGCGGGGCGGCATCGGCGGTGCGTGCATCTGGGACGAGATCGTGGCGCCGGCGCCGACGCTGGCGGCGCTCGAGCGCCGCGGTCTCGACGGTGCGCTTTGCTGCGGCGCCGACTGGCCGCTCGTCATGGTCGAGGAGCTCGGCGGCTGCGATTCGCTCGTCGATCGATTCCGCACGGCGGAACCGGCGCTCGATCTCGTGGCGGCGCCGGGACCTCCGGGTCTCGGCGCGTGCGTGCTTGATCGCTCGCTGCTCGCCGCGCTCGCCGGGCGCTCGGGTCCCGTGCTGCTCGGCGATCGCTGGCGCCGCGCCGTTCTGCCCGAGTTCGAATCGGGCTGCGTGCGGCCGGTCGATCGCATTCGCCGCAGCATGGTGCGAGCGTGCTTCGACTCGATGCGCGCGAAGTTGCGGCTGCGGCGCGCCATCGAGCCGATCGCCGTCGAGCGCTCGCGCGCGCACGGCCTCGCGGGAATCGGCGCCTGGACCGTGGTCGAGGCGCTCGAACACCAGTACTTCCAGCTTCCTCCGGCGTTCGCGCCGCAGCACCTGATCGTGGAGCTCAACACGGGCCGCCGCGCCTCCGGCATCGTGAGCCCGCATCGACTCGGCAGCATCCAGCGCCGCGCGATGACCGAGCGGGCGCTCGAGCGCATTCTCGAGGAGGTGGAGTCGCCGCGCGACGTGGCGATCACCTTCGGTCATGTCGGTGATCCGCTCTGGCATCCGCAGCTGCCCCGCTTCGTGCGCATGGCGAAGCAGGCGGGTGCGCTCGGCGTGCACGTGCGCACCGAGCTGCTCGCCGACGAGGCACGCATCGCCGGGCTGCTCGAGTCGGAACCCGATGCGATCAGCGTCGATCTGCAGGGGCTCACCGCGCCCACCTACCGGGCGCTCATGGGCATGGACCTGCTCGATCGAGCTCGCGCGAATCTCGAACGAATGCTCCTCGACGGAGCTGCGAGCGATCGGCGACTGCGACTGCCGCACGCGATCGTGCGGATCCAGCGTCGCGCCGAGAGCGCGGCGGAACTCCGGCCGTTCGTGGAGCACTGGGAGGCTCGCGCCGGAACGGCCGTCGTCGAAGGCAGCCCGGGCTCCGGGCAGAATCCGATGTCGGCGCCCGAGACGCTGCTGCCGTGTGCGCCGCCGTCGCACTCGATCCTGCGCGAGGCGCTTCGGCGCATGGTGGTCCTCTCGGACGGGCGCGTGCCGCTTTCGGAGCTCGACCTGCTCGGGGAGCACACGGTCGGCTCGGTGCTCGAGAGCGGCGTCTTCGAGATCTGGCGCGAGCTCATGCCGCGGCGGCGGCAACTCGCCCGCGACGGCGCGACCCCCGAGGAGATCCGCGGGTGGCAGCCCTGAGCGCGGCGCGGGCGCTCGACGACGCGGCGCACGGCGCCGATCTCCGACGATCGGCACGAGTCCCCGCGTCGTTGGTGGCGCTTCCCCGCGCGGCGTAGGATGAGCGCGATGGCCGAGGTCATCACCGTCGACTTCGCGAAGGCGCATCCGCTCTTCGTGCTTCCGGCCGTCGTGCTGCTTCCGCATTCGCGCCAGCGCCTTCACGTCTTCGAGCCGCGCTACCGGCAGATGGTCGATCGATGCCTTGCGAAGGGGCGCGGCAACATGCTTCGAAGCGCGCAGATCGCGCTGGCGGTGGTGGAGCCGGAGGCGATCATCGACGGCTCGTGGCCGGAGCCCGCGCCGCTCCGGGACGCGGTCTGCGTGGGACAGATCGTGCAGCACCAGGCGCTGCCCGACGGTCGTCACGACATCGTGCTGCACGGCGTCTGCCGCGCCCGCATCGTGGAGCTCGAGGAACCCGACGGCGATCGCCTCTACCGGCAGGCGCGGCTCCAGCACCTGGAGCCCCCCGACCGCGCGTTTCCGCCGATGCGAAGCGCGCGGCGCGCGATCCGCGAGGTGATGTCCGGACCACGGCTTCGGCGCATGAATTCGATCCGCGCGCTGCTCGACTGGTGGTCGCGCGAGGAGCTGCCGACGCACGCGATGGTCGAGATCGTCGGCGACGCGATCGTGCGCAACGAATGCGAGCGCTACCGGCTTCTGGAAGAGCCCGACCCGTGGGCCCGCGCGAAGATCCTGCGGGACCACCTCGTCGGACTCGATCGCCTCGTGGCCGCCGCGGACCGGCAGCGCTCGGGCGAGTGGCCGAAGGGACTGAGCTGGAACTGAGTCGGCGCGTCAGCGAATCGGCGGCGTGGACGGCGGCGCCGCGGGCGGCGTCCGCGCCGGGGTGTCGCTCGGCGCTGGCGGAGTCGCGGGATCCTGCGCGGGCGGCTTCGCCGAGCCCGGCGCGCTCGGCGGCGTGGACGAGTCCGGCGCCGAAGGCGCGCCGCTCTTCCTGGGCCACCCGCTCCTGGCGAGCCCCTCGTCCCATGCGGCGATCTCCTTCGCGTAACGCGCAAAGAGCGGCGACGGATCGCCGTCGATCACCACCGAGACGATCGAGTCGTCGGGCCGCAGTTGATCGACGACGGATTGACCCTCGACCACGCTCGCGAAGATGGGAATGTCGAGCGTCCAACGCGGCTGCTGCTTGACGGTCACGAACCACTCCGTGGGATTCGTGGTGCCGGCGGTTCCCTCGCCGAGTCGAAGCATCGCCATGCAGCCGGCCTGTTCGAATCGAAGCTTCGGCGAGAACTCGCGACGGAAGGTCCATTCCGGATGGAATCCCTCGAAGGGGCGGCCGCTTCCGCGCATCACGCGCGTGTGCAGGTGCACGGGAAGTCCGTCGAAGAAGCCCTTGCGCGCGAGGTTGCAGAAGTTCGTGACCGTGAGCGGCGTCTCCGCGGCGTGCAGCGCCACGCGGAAGGTTCCGCGACTCGTGGTGATCTTGGCGAAGAGGTCGGTGGGCGCGGGCTTGCTGCGATCGGCCGCGCCCTTCGGCGGCTTCGCCGCGGGCTCCGCCGGGGCCGGAGCCGGGGGCACCGGCGGAGTCGCTGGCGCCTTCGGAGCCGCAGGCTGCGTGCTCGGAGGCGCGGCGCGCATCGCCGAGCCGACGCCGAACATCGAGATCGTTGCGAGCAGCGCAAGCGCCGCGCGAATGGCCGCGGATCGGAGTGAAGCGTCGGGCATCGTCGTGGTGGAGTTCATGGGGGCCTCAGCGTTCGTTGACGGATTCCGGCGGAAGTTCGGGTTCGCCCTGCGGGTCGATCGCCGCAGCCGCCCGCGCGCGGCCGTGACGAATCCACGCGATCTCGGCGCGCGCCATCGCGGCGCGCCACTCGTCGCGTCGCTCGAGCGATTCGAGCGAACGCAGGCGCGCCGCCGCGCGCTCGATCAGGTCCGGCTCCGTGGGCGGAACGAAGCGCTGCAGGTCGCGCCCGAGCGACCGCAGCGCCTGCCGATGCGAGGCGCTGCGCACGCGAAGGTCGAGCTCGAGTCCGAGCGCGTCGAGCTGCGCCGGATCGCCGCGATCGTGCGCCGCCCATCGCGACGCGAAGTCCTGCGCGGCGAGCGCCTTGAGCAGCGCTGCGCGCGGGCTCGCAAGGCGGAGCTCGAACTGCCCGATCACGGCGGCGACGGCGTCGCGCGACTCGGCCGTGAGCGTCGGCTCCGCGAGCAGCGAATCGGCGAGCACGCGGATCGATCGCTCGGACTCGAGCACCTCGGGATGCACCATCGACGCGATGGCGCGATCGAGCGACGCCGCCGCGTCGATGGGCAGCGCCCCGCGAAGGTTGCGGAGCGCCGACTCGTTGAGCTGCTCGATCTCGAACTCCGTCGCCGACTCCTGCCGACGGATCGACTCGATCTCGCGTTCGAAGCGGATCTTGCGCGGATCGTCCTGCTCGATCGCGAAGGGACCGAGTTCCGCGAGCGCCTGGGCGCGCCGCTCGCGCCACCGATCGAGCGTCTCGCGCCGCTCGCGCAGGGCGTTCACCCGCGACTCGCGCCAGGCGTCGAAGTCGGGGACCGATCGCAGCAGCGCCGCGTCGGAGGCGGGGAGCATCGCCGCGAGCTCGTCGGGCTCGATGGCGGCGAGCGGACTCGAGAGCGATCGACCGTGCCGCTTCCGCTCGATCGCCGCGTGGACGGCGCCGCGCGGCGCGGCGTCGGCGGCGGCCGGGAATCGATCGAGCGTGCGGAGCAGCGTGCGCTCGGCCTCGTCGAGCGCGAGATTCCACGAGGCTCGCTCCTGCTCGAAGAGCACGAGCTCCGGGCCCGCGTGCGGTTCGAACGATGCGCGGCCGGCGTCCCACTCGAACGCCGCGTCGATCCGGGCGGCGAGCGGGCGCCGGATGCGCTCGTCCGCCTGCCGGATCGAGCGCCGATATCGCTCGATCGCGTCGTCGAGCGCGTCGCGCATCCGCTCGTCGCCCCAGCGGCGCAGGAGGATCTCGCGAAGCTCGTCCGCGGAATGCGGCGCGGGAACGAGACTCGCCTCGAGTTCCGCGCGAGCGGCGCCGAACGCGGCGCCGGACTTCGGCGCGAGATCGAGCGGCGGGCTCGACGCGGACGCCGGTCGATTCGCTGCGTGCTGATCCGGCGCGGAGCGCGTTGATGGCGATGCGCCGGGCACCGCCGTCGTCGCCGCCGGTACGGTCGTCGGCGCGACCGGCGGCGCCACCGGTTCGATCGGCCCGAGCGAGAGCGCGAAGACGAGTGCGGATGAGATCACGGCGTGGCCGCAGGATATCCTCGCCGCGGGCGCCGACCGGCGTTCGTCACGCACGCGCACCATGACCTTGAAGCTCGCCATCTTCGACGTCGACGGCACGCTCACCCGCACGAGCGGCGTCGACGACGAGTGCTGGACCCGCGCCGTGCGCCTCGCCTGGGGCGTCGACGGCATCTCGACCGACTGGGGGTCGTATCGGCACTCGACCGACGAGGGCATCGCGGCCGAAGTGATGGAGACCCATCGCGGCCGCCGGGCCACGCGAGGCGACCTCGACTCGTTGCGGGAATGCTTCGCCGGGTTGATCGAGCGCGAAGCGCGCGAGCGGCCGGAACGATTCGCGCCGATTCCGGGCGCGGTCACGATCCTGTCGTCGCTTCGAGGTCACGGATGGATTCCGGCGATCGCGACCGGCGGATGGCGGCGCACCGCGCTCCTGAAACTCGCGAGCGCCGGCGTGTCGATCGAGGGAACGGCGGCGGCCTTCGCCGACGACGCGTGGCCGCGCGAGCAGATCGTGAGGATCGCGGCCTCTCGCGCCGCCGGCGGCGCGGCGGCAGGCACGCAGGGCGACGCGCCGAACGATGACGCCGCGTCGTCCGAGCCCGTCGAGCGGATCGTCTACGTGGGCGACGGCGTCTGGGATGTGACAGCCGCCCGCGCCGGCGGGTATGGTTTCGTCGGAGTGGCCACCGATCCCCGCGCCTCGCAGCTTCGGCGGGCGGGCGCGCCGACGGTGCTCGAGGATCTCGCCGAGGTCGACCGCGTGGTCGACGCGCTCGAGCGAGGATCGAGGCTGCGCCGCGTCGTGGAGATCACGCGATGAATCAATCGCTCTTGGCCGCAGCGTGGGCGGGACTCGGAGGCTTGGCGCTCGGCGCGATCTGCGTCGGCGCGATCGTCGTCGTCGGGATCGTGCTCTGGGCGATCTCGATCTACAACAACCTCACGCGCCTGAGGATCGCCGGCCAGGGCGCCTTCGCCGACATCGACGTGCAGCTTCGTCGACGGCACGACCTCATTCCGAATCTCGTGGAGACCGTGAAGGGCTACGCCTCGCACGAGCGCGGCACGCTCGACGCGGTGATCTCCGCTCGCGCGAAGGCCACGAGCGCCACGACGATTCCCGACAAGATCGCCGCCGAGGGTCAGCTCACGCAGGCGCTCGGGCGACTTCTGGCGGTGGCGGAGGCGTATCCCGATCTCAAGGCGAATCAGAACTTCCTGCAACTGCAAGGCGAGCTCGGGAACACGGAGTCGATGATCTCGCGGTCGCGCGGCGACTACAACGCCTCCGTGGGTCGCTACAACGAGGCGACCAAGGTCTTCCCGAGCAATCTGGTCGCGGGACTCTTCAAGTTCACCTGCATGGACTTCTTCGAGGAGAAGAACGAGGCGGTGCGCGAGGCGCCGAAGGTGAAGTTCTGATCGAATGGCGCGGCGCCGGAGGCGCCGTTGAACACGGATGGCACGGCGCCGGAGGCGCCGTTGAACACGGATGGCACGGCGCCGGAGGCGCCGTTGGACACGGATGGCACGGCGCCGGAGGCGCCGTTGAACTTGGAGGCGAGCGTGGCGAAGGAGCGCGTGATCGCTCGAGACGATGCGAACGAGGCGGCGGCGCCTGCGGGGGCGGCGCGCGGCGTCCGCGACGCCGGCTCCGCGGCGGACGAGCGCATGGTCTCGCGCGAGCGGATCGACGCGGACCTTGCGGTCGAGGAGCTCGCCCCGGCGATCCGTCCCGCGAAGCTCGGCGAGTACGTCGGCCAGCCGTCGCTCATCGAACGCGTGTCGATCGCCATCCGCGCCGTGCGCGAGCGCGGCGACCCGATGGAGCACGTGCTGCTGCACGGTCCGCCCGGTCTCGGCAAGACGACGCTCGCCCATGTGATCGCGCACGAGATGGGGAGCCGCGCCGTCGTCACGAGCGGACCCGCGCTCACGCGGCCCGGCGATCTCGTCGGCACGCTCACGCGGCTCGAGGCCCGCGACGTGCTTTTCATCGACGAGATCCATCGGCTTCCGGCGGCGGTCGAGGAGTACATCTATCCGGCGATGGAGGATCTCCGCGTCGACTTCACGGTCGACAGCGGCATGCACTCGAGGGTCATCACGCTTCCGATCAAGCCGTTCACGCTCATCGGCGCCACCACGCGCGCGGGACTGCTCACGCACGCGCTGCGGAGCCGATTCGGAATCGCGCATCACCTGGACTTCTACGGGCAGGACGAACTGATCCGCATCCTGCGGCGCGCCGCGGAGGTGCTCGGCATGGGCGCGGTGGCGGCGCCGGCGCTCTCGGCGATCGCGTCGCGCAGTCGCGGCACGCCCCGCGTGGCGATCCGCCTGCTGCGCCGCGTGCGCGATTTCGCGCAGGTGCGAAATGCGGGGCGAGTCGACGATCGCGCCGTGTCGGGGGCGCTCGAGCTCGAAGGCGTGGATCCGCTTGGGCTCGACGAACTCGATCGGCGCTACCTGCGCACGATCGCCACGACCTACGAAGGCGGTCCCGTGGGCGTGGAAGCGGTGGCGGCCACGCTTTCCGACGATTCCGGCACGCTCGAGGACGTCGTCGAGCCGTTCCTGCTCCAGATCGGCTTCCTCGCGCGAACGCGGCAGGGGCGCAAGCTCACGCCCGCCGCGTGGTCGCATCTCGGACTCGACGCGCCGGCCGGCGCGCGCGACGGACGCGACGATCTCTTCGATCGCGACGCCGCCACCGGCGGTGAACGCGATTCCACCATCGATCGCACGCGCACATGAACGACTCGCCGTACGAAATCCGAGCCACGCTCGAACGGATTCTCACGGCGGTGGAGAGGGGAAGCGCCGCGGAAGGGTGGAGCTCGTGATTGCGATCGTGCTCTCGCTCGCGACGCTTTCCTCCACCTGGTGCGGCTACCAGGCGAGCCAGTGGTCCGGAGCCGCCGGCGGATTGCATTCGA
>VGXK01000091.1 GCA_016873355.1 Phycisphaerae bacterium
GCGCTGGCATGGAAGCTCACGCAGTCGCCGAGGCTCGGGCGCCTCTGGGTGGATCCCGCCGCGAACGCGGGACAACGCGAACTCGGCACCCCCTGCCCGGAATCCTTCGATCCGCAGAAGCGCTTCTTCCTGAAGCGCTGGTGCGAGCGCGAGTCGATCGGGCTCGTCGTGATCGGCCCGGACAATCGACTTGCCGAAGGCATGGCGGATGACCTGGCCGATCCGCCGAGACGGCTCGTCTTCGGGCCGACCCGCGCGGCGGCCCGCATCGAATGGGACAAGGCGTGGGCCAAGCAGATCATGCGACGCGCCGCCGTGCCCACCGCCGAGGGAAGGACCTTCGAACACGTCGACGCGGCGCTCGCGTACGTGCGCAGCCGCGGCGAGCCGGTCGTCGTCAAGGCGTCGGGCCTCTGCCTGGGCAAGGGCGTCACCGTCTGCGACACGCGCGACGACGCGGAGCAGGCGGTGCATCGGTTCATGGTCGATCGCATCCACGGGGATGCCGGCGCCACCATCGTGGTCGAGGAGCGGCTCGAAGGGCCCGAGCTCAGCGTGCTCGCGCTCGTCGACGGACGGACCGTGTGGCTTCTCGAGCCCGCGCGCGACCACAAGCGGGTCGGCGAAGGCGACACCGGACCGAACACGGGCGGCATGGGCGCGTTCTCGCCGGTGCCCGAAGCAACCCCCGAGCTCCTCTCGAAGGTGGCGCGGGACATCATGCTGCCGACGATCGACGCGATGCGCCTGGAGGGAATCGAGTACCGGGGAGTGCTCTACGCCGGACTCATGCTCACGCCCGCCGGCCCGAAGGTGCTCGAGTTCAACGCACGCTTCGGGGATCCGGAGACGCAGGTGATCCTGCCCCGGCTGCGAGGCGACCTCGTTCGCATTCTCTGGTCGACCGCCGCAGGCAGCCTCGAGGAGGAGCAGTGCTCGATCGACCCACGCTGCGCCTGCTGCGTCGTCGTCTGTTCCGGCGGTTATCCGGGAGAGATCCGCAAGGGACTGCCGATCCACCACCTGCCGGAATCGACGCTGGCGGCCGAGATGGAGCGTCCTCAGTCGGAGGCGGTTCTCTGCTTCCAGGCCGGAACGGGGCGCGACGAGCAGGGACGGCTCGTCACGGCCGGTGGACGCGTGGTCGGCGTGACCGTCCTTGCGGACACGGCGGAGCGGGCCCGCACGCTGGCCACGGAAGCGGCTTCGTCCGTCCGGTTCGACGGCGCCTTCCATCGACGCGACATCGGGGCGGCCGCCGTTTCGCCCGACGCTCGGCGAAAGTCCTCGACGCTTCGGGCAACGACCTGAAACCGGCGTCGGCCCGTCGTCGGAACCTCTGGTGCATGCGTGGACCTTGTGGGTTGATGCCGGCACCCGTAGACTCGCGCGGGGAGAGCGGCACAACCTGCGCCGTCAGGTTCCGCCTCTCGTTCGCGATCAGAGGTGCCCTTCGTCGATTCGTCGCGCCCTCCATGAGCAAGGAGATGCTCCCTTGATCAGCCTTCGTTTCGTTCCGGTGGCGCTGGCCGCCGCCGCCTTCGCCGCGTCCGTGCTCGCCGATTCGATCCAGGTCTCCGCGCCGCGCTCGCGCAGCGCCGATGCCGCCACCGCCGCAGCGCCCTCGAGCGAACCGGCGCCCGCGGTCGGCGCCGCGTCGATGGCGCCCGTCGCCGGACCCGGAATCGCGCTCAAGCCTCGCGCCCCGATCGGGAAGGCGCCCTCGTCCTCGATCTCGATGCCGATCAACGCCGTCACGCAGCGACCCGAAGTGACCGGCCGCGTGATCGTCAAGTTCCGCGACGACGTGAAGGCCCGTGCGCCGCGAACGCCGAGCGCAGTGCTCGAACGAGCCGGTGGCGCCACCCTCGGCGGCGCCATGAACGCGCTCATGCGCGGCGGCGGCGGCGTGGCGTGGCAGGCGATCGAGCGGAACCCCGCCGAACTTCGCCAGCTCGAGCTGAAGGCGGAGCAGCGCAGCGGCGAAGCCGCCCCCGATCTTGCCGGAATCGTCTACGTGCTGCCCACCGACGGCGACCTCGTCGCCACGGCTCGCGCGTTCAACGACCTTGCCGAAGTCGAGTTCGTCGTCATCGAGAAGCTGCCCTTCCCGGCCATGGCGCCGCAGGCGCAGGCCGGTGCACAGACGGCGTGCGGCGTGGCGCCGAGGAACGGCTGCCAGAACCCCCCGGGCGCCGTCAACTGCAACAAGCCGGGCATTCCCTTGAATCCGCCGCTCTCGCTCTCGCCGACGGGACGCTGCACGAACGTGATCTCAGGCTCGGCCTGCACGAACGACTGCGAGAATCCCTGCGACGCCGGCGTCAACGACGTCAACTGCATGCTCGGATGCAACGACCTGAACTGCTGCGACAGCATCGGCGACTTCCTTCCGGCGTGCCAGACGGATCCGCACGGGTGGGACGCACTCTGCGCGGCATACGCAAGCTCGATCTGCACCACGACCGTCTACGACACGCTCTTCGGGATCGGCGGCAACGACCAGTCGGTGCCGGGCTCCTACAAGTACGACCCCTGCTACGCGCTTCGAACGGGACCGAATCCGGCCAACCCCGACTTCACCGTGCAGGCGTCGCTCGCGACGGCGCTTCCCACGACTCCGCTCGGCGCCGCGAGCTTCCCCTTCGAGCTCGTGCAGGTCGTGAACTTCGACGCGATCGGCGTCACGTCGGGTCTCGTGACCGGCGTCACGGCGACGGGCACGAATCCCGCGTTCATCTCCTCGGCGCAGCTTGCGAATCAGGATCCGAGCTACGAGCGCACGATCTACGAGATGACGCCGACCTGCTTCACGATCCACGCCGGCCGTCGCGGCTGCAGCAACACGCCGTGCTGCGTCTACGTCTGCCTGGTCGATGCGTTCTGCTGCGTGGTGGCTTGGGACGCCGACTGCGTCCAGGTGGCGTCGCGGATCAACTCGCAGAATCCCTGCGTGCAGCCGCTCGCGGGTTCGATCCCGGCGAGCATCGCCCCGGGACCCGCGGATTTCCCGACGATCAGCATGTCGAACTTCCCTGCGGCCGGCACCACGCCGAACTTCAAGTCGGTGGTGATGGAGACGTCGTTCGGACCGCAGTGCCGCAATCTCCAGCCGTGGATCGTGGGAGCGCCGGTCGCGTCCTATCTCGAGGCGATCGACCAGGATCCGGGCGTCTCCATGGTGGCGGTGCCCGCGCCCGTGTCGCAGGGTGAACTGAACTCGACTCGAATGTTCCTCAACTCCGGATTCCGCGGCGGCGGCCTCGACATCGGCGGATTCGAGAACGCGCTCGCGCAGCTCGGAGTCCCGATCGAGCAGACTCGCGGCGCGGGCGTGACGATCGGCATCATCGACAACTCGGCGTTCGTGAACCACGAGGAGTTCGCCTCGGTGCTCTCGGTCGAGCCGAACGTACCGATCGTCACCTCCATGGCCGGCAACATCAATCCGAACCATGGAACGGCCGTGATCGGCATCCTGCTCGCGCAGGACAACGGCTTCGGCATCACCGGCGTGGCCACCGCGTCGAAGGGAATCTTCTTCCCGGCGTTCGCGGGCAACGGCATCGGCGGTCGCTTCCTCAACGCGTTCGCCACCGCGGTGACTTCGCTCGAGTCCGGAGACGTCATCTGCATTCCGCTCGACTTCCCCGTGATCCAGGCGGATCCGATCACCGGCAACCTGCAGGTGCTCGAAGGAACGGTGCTGAGCAGTCCCGAAGTGTTCCTGCTGTCGGTGCTCGCCGGCCAGCTCGGCATCACCACGGTGGTCGCCGCGGGCAATCAGTGCACCGTCGTCGTGTCGTCTCCGGGTGCGGAAGCCAACGGTCCGGCGATCGTGGCCGGAGCCTGCTGGCCGGGCGCCGCTCGCTTCCCCGGAATCTTCCAGGGCATCCACTATTGCCGCTCGGAGTTCAGCAACTTCAGCTCCGCCGAAACCACGGGCGAGGTGGACGTGGCGGGCTGGGGCGCGTACGTGACCACCTGCGGCTACGGCGATCTGTGGCGCGGCACGAACGGTTCGAGCGATCCCGACCAGGTCAATCAGCTTCGAACCTACACGCTTCAGTTCGGCGGAACCTCGGCGGCCGCCGCCATGGTCGCAGGCTGCGCCGCGCGGATGCAGTCGAGCGCCACCGCACTCTTCGGCGTACCGCTCGGCGCGGACCAGATCAAGACGACCGTTCGCGCGAACATCAGGTCCCAGTGCGGATTCCCGATCGACAGCCCGCAGCAGCTCACGGGCAGCGTTCCCTGCATGGGCGACACGGGCGGCGGCGAGGTGAACAGCATTCGCGGATTCATCGACTTCGGTCCCGCACTGGCGACCTCGCTGGCAACCCAGCCCTTCGGCAGCCTGCCGCAGAACGTCGTCGGCTTCGAGGTCACGGTGCTCGTCGGCACGCTGCTCGCCGGCAACGCCTACACGGTTCGCGCGGACGACTCCACCTGGCTGAAGATCCAGGCGAAGCGGGTCGGCGGTTCGTCGCCGCAGCCGCTCATCGGTCCGGCGATCTTCTACCCACCGACGGCGATCATCTCGGATGTGATGGTCACCGTGACGACCGACTTCAAGAGCGCGAACGACCTCACGGGCCTGAACTGTCGGGCGATCGGACAGGCGAACCCGACGAGCAACGTCTTCACCACCGGCTACGTCTTCAACGCGATCACGCAGAAGTGGCTGCTGCTGCCCGACATGCTTCTCTTCCTTGCCGACGAGGAGCCGCTGCCGGACGGCGACGTCATCATCGACTCCGGCGGCATCGGCCAGCTCTACAACACCCTGAACCTCATCGACTTCAGCTCGGGCGAGGGGAAGATCCGCTTCCGCATCGTCACGAGCGCCCCGCCGTTGAACAACAACTACCAGACCTGGTGGGACTTCCTGGCGATCACGCCGAACCCGCCGCTCGATCCGTGCTGGGTGGCGCAAGCCGTCTACGGCAAGGCCACCCCGCGCTGGATGCTCTTCCGAACCTGGCTCGATCGGCATGCGCCTGATTCGCTGCGAAGCGCCTACGCGTCGTTCGGACGACCGGTGGCGGCGTGGCTCGAGCGCTCGCCGTCGGCGCGAACGGCGATGCGACCGCTGCTCGATGCGGCGATCTCGCAGCTCAGCCGCGCGGAACTCGACGGAGCGCTTCGCAGCTTCGCCCTGACGCCGGAAGGACGCGATCTCATCGAGCGGGTTCGCTCGATTCCCCCGAGCACCACGGTGGAGCGATTCGACGAGCAGACGGTTTCACGATCTTCGGCCCTTGAGCAAGGACGAGCGTCGCGGCGAGAGCAGGCGACGGCGGCTCGATGAACGCCGCCGAGCGCCGCTCCACGCAGCCACGCGAAGTCGGAACCGGACCACGGACAGGGCGGGATTTGAACCCGCGATACGAGACGGTATCCCGTATACCGGTTTAGCAAACCGGCGCCTTCAGCCGCTCGGCCACCTGTCCCAGTGCGCCGGCATCGGCCCGGCGAGCGGCCGAAGTGTAGCGGCTCGGCGTTCGTCGGGGCGCCGTACGCGACTCACGCATGAGCGAACTCCTGCACGAATTCATTCGGCTCTTCACCGAGCTGCCGCAGTTCCTCACCGACTTCGTGCACGATCACGGTCGCTGGATCTACGGCCTGCTCTTCGTGATCGTCTTCTGCGAGACGGGTCTCGTGGTGACGCCCTTCCTGCCCGGCGACTCGCTGCTCTTCGCGGCGGGCGCCATCGCGGCGCTGACGCAGTCGCCGGAGGAGGCCGCCAAGGGAACCACGGGATTGAACGTTCACCTGCTCGTGGTGCTGCTCATCGTGGCGGCGGTCGTCGGCGACGCGGTGAACTACCACCTCGGCAAGTGGATCGGCCCGCGCGCATTCACCGGGCGCGTGCGCTTTCTCAAGCGCGAGTACCTGGAGCGCTCGCACCGCTTCTTCGAGAAGTACGGCGGCAAGGCGATCATCCTCGCCCGCTTCGTGCCGATCGTGCGCACCTTCGTGCCGTTCGTGGCGGGCATCGGCACCATGTCGTACGGACGATTCCTGGCGTACAACGTGATCGGGGCGATCGCGTGGGTGGTGCTCTTCGTGTACGCGGGGTACCTCTTCGCGGACACGCCGATCGTCAAGAAGAACTTCACGCTCGTGATCGGCGCGATCATCGTGGTGAGCGTGATGCCGATCGCGTGGGAGTGGTGGCGGGCCCGGCGCGAGCGCCGCGCCGGCGCGCCGGCAGCGTGACGCACGCTGCCTGCTAGGATCTCCGCCCCCATGCGGATCCACGAGCATCAGGCGAGGCAGCTCCTGCGATCGGCGGGCGTGCCCACGCCCGAATTCGCCGTGGTGAGCACGGTCAAGGACGCCGAATCGGAGGCGTCGCGCCTCTTCTCCGGCGGCTCGCGCGAGGTGGTGGTGAAGGCGCAGGTGCATGCGGGCGGCCGCGGCAAGGCGGGCTTCGTGAAGCTGGTGAAGAGCGCCGCCGAGGCGAAGGCCGCCGCCGAATTCATGCTCTCGAATCGAATGGTGAGTCCGCAGACGCCGCCGGAAGGTCTCGTGGTGCGGAAGCTGCTGGTGGCCGACGCGGTGCCGATCGCCAAGGAGTTCTATCTCGCGATCACCGTCGATCGCGCGGCGCGAACGAACGGACTGATTGCGAGCGCCGAAGGCGGCACCGAGATCGAAGTGGTCGCGGCGCAGCGACCCGAGGCGATCATCCGCCGTTCGCTCGATCCCCTGCTCGGATTGCCGGCGCACGCGGCGCGCGAGACGGCATTCGCGCTGGGGTTCAAGGGGAGGCTCGTGGCCCAGGCGGCGGCGATCATGGTGAAGCTCGCCGACGCCCTGCGTTCGCTCGACGCGAGCCTCGTCGAGATCAATCCGCTCGTCGTCACCCCGCCCGACGCGACGAATCCCGACGGTCGCGTGCTCGCGATCGACGCCAAGTTCAGCTTCGACGAGAACGCCCTCTTCCGTCATCCCGAGATCGCCGAGCTCTTCGATCCCGACGAGGAGAACCCTGCCGAGCTTCGCGCCCAGGAATTCGGCCTCAACTACGTGGCGCTCGACGGCACGATCGGCTGCCTGGTGAACGGCGCCGGACTCGCGATGAGCACCATGGACCTGGTGAAGCTGCACGGCGGCCGACCCGCGAACTTCCTCGACGTGGGCGGCGGCGCGAGCGAGGAGGCGGTCACCGAGGCGTTCCGCATCATCCTCTCGGACTCGCGCGTGAAGGGCGTGCTCGTGAACATCTTCGGCGGCATCATGCCGTGCGACCGCATCGCCCGCGCGATCACCGCCGCGGCGCGGCAGGTGGGATTCACCGTGCCGCTCGTGGTGCGCCTGGAAGGCACGAACGTGGCGCAGGCGCGGCGCATTCTGGAAGAGGCTCGCCGCGAGATTCCCTCGATGCAGTCGGCGCACGATCTCACCGACGCGGCGAAGTCGGTCGTGGCGGCGGCGGGCGCCGCGTAGCGTGCTGCTGCTCTTCGACATCGACGGCACGCTGCTCCGCACGCAGGGCGTCGGCGTGGCGGCGATGGCGGAGGCGCTTCGGGAGCTTCACGACGGCCGCGAGTTCTCCT
>VGXK01000092.1 GCA_016873355.1 Phycisphaerae bacterium
CAGGCGTGCTTTGGGCAGCGCGGCGTGACGCCCGACGATGCGTGCGCGCTGCACGACGCCGACCAGGACGGCGCGGTCACGCTCATCGACTTCACCGACTTCTTCCTGCTCGCCGTCGACCTCGAGGTGGGCGATTGCGACGACGACGGCACGGACGACCTGACGGAGATCCTGCTCGGCGCGCCGGACAAGGACGGCGACGGGGTCCCCGACGACTGCGTCGCCTGTCCGGCGGACTTCAACGACGACGGCGTCGTCGACGGCGACGATCTCGGATCGCTGCTCGGCGAATGGGGCGCGTGCCCCGGCTGCGACGCAGATTTCAACGACGACGGCAGCGTCGACGGCGACGACCTCGGCACGCTGCTCGGATTCTGGGGACCCTGCGGCTGAACGCCGCACCCGGCATGTGTTGATCACGGTTGAATGCCCGCGGTTCAACGCTCACGACTCGACGGTCACGACCCAACGCTCACGATCGCAAGGAGACCCGACATGACGAATCGCATTCGCATTCTCGCCGCCATCGCCGCCGCAAGCGGCGCCTCGCTCGCGGCCGCCCAGGGATGGGTGACCTTCGTGGAAGCCACGAACGAGCGGCTCGTCGCCGAGCCCGGACTCGGCGCGAGCGATCCCGAGGAGAAGGACTTCGCGTTCGCCGACCTCGACCAGGACGGCGACATCGACCTCATCGTGGTCCGGAAGGTTCCGTTCACGAACGGCAACGGCCGCCGCAACGTGCTCTTCATGAACGAGAGCGGCGTGCTCGTGGATCGCACGGTGCAGTACGCCACCGCCGCGACCGACGGCGGACAGGGATTCCTCGACATCACGAACGATCGCGACGTGGCGATCGCCGACTTCGACGGCGACGGCTGGCTCGACTTCGTGACCTGCCCCGCGCTGAACCAGAGCTTCCCCAAGACGATTTCGCACCCGCGCATCTACCGCAACCTCGGCCCCGACGGACAGGGCAACTGGCTCGGCTTCAAGTACGAGGAGGCTCGCATTCCCACGCTTCCGTCCGCACCGAACGGCTGCGGCATCACGGCCGGAGACGTCACCGGCGACGGCAAGCCCGACATCTACATCGTCGACTACCTGAGCAACCAGGAGGATCGGCTGCTCATCAACGACGGCACCGGCAACTTCACCGACCAGACGCTCACGCGCATGACCGCGACGATGATCGCGTCGGGATTCGGCACCGCCGGCGCCATCATCGACCTGAACGGCGACGGCGTGAACGATGTCGTCAAGACGGAGAACGGCCCGTTCAAGGCGAGCTACAACAATCCCGCGAACAACGGCTTCTTCAACAAGCACGAGACCGCCCATTCGGGCGCCCACTACGGCATGTCGTGGGGCGATCTGAACGGCGACGGCAAGCTCGACATCGTCATCGGCGACGACGGCTCGGACCGCTTCCTGCTCAACATCGGCAACGGCGCCGACGGCATGGCGAACTTCGAGAGCAAGACGTTCTCGTTCCAGTCCGGCGGCGACGACGGCTTCGCGAACAACAGCCAGGTGGCCGACCTCAACAACGACGGCCACAACGACGTGCTGATCGCCGACGTGGACGTCGACATCGGCGGCTGCGGGCGGCGCCTGCATATCTACCGCAACCTCGGCAACGTGCCGAGCGTGACGCTCCAGGAGCAGGGAACCGGCGGCATTCCGTCGTCGGCGCTGACGGGCAGCCACGACGTCGCCGCGTTCGACATCAACGGCGACGGCTGGAAGGACCTCGTGATCGGCCGCTGCGTGGGCATCAAGATCTGGATCAACCAGCCGCCGGTGGGAATCGTGACGAGCTATCCGAACGGGCTGCCGGCGTACATCGCGCCCAACGATCCGCACAGCTTCCTGGTCCGCTTCACGCCGTTCGGAGGGACGAGCGTGCTGCCGGGCTCGCCGACGCTCCACTACTCGATCGACGGCGGCGCCGTGGTGCATCAGCAACTGCCGCAGCAGAACGCGACCGACTACATGGCCTCGTTCCCCGCGTGCGAGTGCACGAGCACGATTTCCTGGTGGGTGAGCTGCACCATGACGCCGGGCAACGGCAACGTGAACGATCCGGCGGCGGCGCCCACGACGACCTACACGACGATCGCGGCGCTCGGCACGGAGATCGCTCATCGCGACGAGTTCGAGAACGGAAACCAGGGATGGACCACCTCGATCGGCATCGGCACCACCGGCGGCTCGTGGGAGCTCGTCAATCCCGTCGGGACCGCGGTCGCCGGATCGCAGGCGGCTCCCGAGGACGATGCCACGAGCGGCGACGCGCTCATGTGCTGGGTCACTCAGAACGGCGCCCCCGGCGCCGCCGCCGGTCTCTCGGACGTCGACGGCGGACCGGTGCGCCTCACTTCACCCGTCTTCGATCTCTCGGACTCGGACGCGTTCATCTCCTTCTCGGCATGGTTCTTCTGCGACGACTTCGGCGGCGTGGGCGCCGACCTGCTCGTGGCGGAGGTGAGCAACGACGCCGGCGCCAACTGGGTGACGGCGAAATCGATCGGCTCCACCGGAAGCAGCTGGCAGAATCAGAGCTTCCGGCTCAGCGACTTCGTCGAGCCGTCGTCGCAGGTGCGGATGCGCTTCTCGACCACCGACGTGCCGAACAACTCGTGGACGGAAGCCGGCATCGACAACTTCCAGATCGAGCGCGTGATCTGTCCGGCGGGTTGCACCGCCGACTTCAACGGCGACGGCCAGGTGGACGGCGACGATCTCGGAACGCTGCTCGGTCAGTGGGGTCCGTGCGCCGTCTGCGCCGCCGACTTCAACGGCGACGGTCAGGTCGACGGCGATGATCTCGGATCGCTGCTCGGATTCTGGGGAGCGTGCAAGTGAGTCGATCGGCCTGAGCCGAATCGAGCGATCTCCACGAAGCGGCGCCCGCAAGGGCGCCGCTTTTTCGTTGCGCTCGAGGATCCTCGACGGCCCTCTCGGGCCAACGCATCTCGCCGCGCGCACAGGGACGCCGCGCCCGATGCGACTCCACGGCGGCGGCGCGACGCGTGCGGCCGCTCAGCCGGTCCAGTCGCCGAGCAGCGCGCCAAGATCGTCGCCGTCGACGACGCCGTCGTCGTTGAGATCCTCCGGGCAGTCCATGCAAGGGCCCCAGGCGCCGAGCTGCGTGCCGAGGTCGTCGCCGTCGACGGCGCCGTCGCAGTTGAAGTCCGCGGGAGCGCACGCCGGTTCGGTCCAATACGCGCGCAGATCCGTGCCGACTCCGGCCACGAGCAGCGTGCCGTCGGAGGCGAGCACGGGACCGCCCTGGTTGAGGTTGTTCACGGGCACCGACCAGCGCATCGTGAGATCCGGATCGAACGAGTAGATCGTGCCCGGGAATCCGCCGTTGCCGTAGAAGATGAGCCCGGCGTCGTCGATCGCGAAGTGCGACTGCGTGAACTGCGTGGTGACGGGCACGTCGGACTCGGCGATCAACGCGCCGGTGACTTGATCTCGCTTCTGGATGCGCTGATTCGTCGACAGCATGAGCACGCCGCCGTCGGCGGTCACGCCGTGCTCCACGCCGGCGCCCGCCAGCGCCGGCTCCTTCCACTTGAAGACGAACGCGGATCCCGTGTCCTGCCACGCGAAGAAGAAGTCGACCGTTTCGTTTCCCTGCGTGCGCGCGTAGAAGACCATCCCGTTCTCGCCGCACATGGGCGTGTTCTGCGAGAGGAAGCCCGGCATGACCGGACTCGAGTAGAGCTTCGCCCCGGTCTCGAGATCGACACGCGTGAGGATCTGCCCGCCGGGCGCCACTTCGTCGATGTAGATCGAACCGCCGGCGATGGCGGGGCCGCAGTCGCCGCTCACCGAGCAGTTGCGCGGAGTCACCCACGCGGTCGTTCCGTCCGCGGCGCGGATGCGCCGCACTTCGAGATGCGTGGCGAAGATCGGATCGCCGTTGTCGGCGAAGACGACGCCGTCGTAGGCGCCGGTGCCGACTTCGTGCACGCTCACCCACAGAAGTCCGCCGGTCGCGGCATCGAGGCAATGGACGGGCGCGAACGAACTCGACCCGTTTCCACCGCGCCCGACATAGACGCGACCGTGCGACACGCCGTAGACGTTCGTGGTCCAGTCGCCCGAGGCGAAGGGACACGCAAACGGCGGCCAGAGCTGCGCGCCGGTGGTCACGCTCAGGGCATGCACGCGCGAATCGTTCGGCACGCCGTTCGGGACGAACGAGGTCTGCCGCACCACGAAGAGGCGGTCCCCTTCCGTGCTCGGATTCCACGCGATGATCGAGCTCGGTCCGCCGGACCAGCGGAGGGTCGCCGATTGAGGACCGAGGCCCGGAACGAGTCCATTGCGACCCTGGTTGCCGCCGATGTTGCTCCAATCGGCAAGCGCCGTCGCGGTGCAGGCGCCGAGAAGGAGCGGCGCGACGAGGCAGCTTCGTGAATTCATGGGCGCAGCGTACGGGGTGTGCGCCGCAGTTCGAACGGCAATACCGTGAGCACCATGCTTCGCTCGGCAATGCTTCCCCTCTCGATGCCCGCGATGCGCCCGTCCCCGCTGCTTCTCGCGGCCTGCGCAGCGGACCCCGCGCTCCGGGCTCCGTCCACCGGATCTGCGCCGGGCGGGTCGTGGGCCCGGACCGTGGCCGAGCGCCCGGCATGCGCGCCCTCCACGGCCAGGGTCGCGCCGCGCCGCTAGATTGCCGCCATGCCGTCGAAACCGCGACGATCCCGCTCGAGGCGTGCACCGGCCGAACCCGGATTCGATCCCGACGCGGTGGCAACGGGCACGGGCCTCTTCGGATTGTCGACGCCCGTTGCCGACGCGGCGCTCGTCGTCATTCCCGTGCCGTTCGACGCGACGACGAGCTATCGCCCCGGAACGGCGAACGGCCCCGCGGCGGTGCTCGAGGCGAGCGCGCAGGTCGATCTCGAGGATCTCCAGTACGGAGCGATCTGGAAATCGGGCATCGCCATGCTGCCGACTCCGCGCCCGATTCTCGCGCTTTCGAAGCGAGCTCGCCGCGCCGCCGAACTCGTGATCCGCAACGGCGGCGTGACGCCCCGCGATCTCGCTCGTGCTCGCACGCACACGCGAGCGCTCGCCGCGGTGAACGCGGCGAGCGCCGCCGTGAATCGATTCGTGGGCGCCGAGACGAAGCGGATTCTCGATCGCGGCGCAATCCCGGCTCTGCTCGGCGGCGATCACGCGAGCCCCTTCGCGCTGATCGAGGCGCTTTCGAAGCGGCATCCCGGCCTCGGCGTGCTCCAGATCGACGCGCACGCGGATCTCCGCGATCGCTACGAGGGCTTCGAGTGGTCGCACGCGAGCATCTTCCACAACGTGCTCACGCGTCTTGCGGGCGTCTCGTGCCTCGTGCAGGTGGGCGTGCGCGACTTCGGCTCGCGCGAGCGGGAATTCATGCGCCGATCGAAGGGTCGCGTGCGCTGCTTCTTCGATCAGGAGTTGCGAGATCGTGGATTCGACGGCGGTCCGCGCGGCACCTGGAAGTCGATCTGCCGCGACATCGTGCGGGCACTGCCGCGAACGGTGCATGTCTCGTTCGACATCGACGGACTCTCGCCCGAGCTCTGCCCCGACACCGGAACGCCCGTGCCCGGCGGGCTCTCCTTCGCGGAGGCAAGCCATCTGCTGCACGCGCTGGCGCGAAGCGGCCGCCGCATCGTCGGCTTCGATCTCTGCGAAGTGGCCCCCGATCGAGGCGGGGGCGAGTGGAATGCGAACGTCGGCGCCCGCGTGCTCTACAAGCTGATCGGCGCCACGCTCGCCAGTCGGCGCTAGCGTGCGCATTACAATCGCGTCTGCAATCTGCAAGGCCCGCTGCGCGGTCGGTCACCAGGTTCACGAGAGGAGAGAGTTCCCATGCGAAGCAGTGTCGTCGCCGTCGTCGTCCTTGCGCCCGCGCTTTCGAGCGCGAGTGCCGCGCTCGCAGGTCCGCCGAGCTACACGATCGTCGATCTCGGCGTGGTGCAGCCCGCCGACAGCGCCTCGCAGGGCTTCCGCATCTCGCCGAACGGCATGGCGACCGGGCGTTCCGTGGGCAGTCCCACGCAGGCGTTCTCATGGACCGGAGTCGGCGGCACGGTGGGGCTGCCGAACCTTGCATCGCCATCGAGACCGTTCAGCGTCGGCAACGGCGCGAACGATTCCGGCGTCGTCGTCGGCACCGGATCGACCACGCTCTTCGGCTCCAATCCGCTGCCGCTCGTCTGGAACGGCGGCGTGGTGTCGCAGCTGGCGCTTCCCGCCAATCAGACGCACGGTCGCGCCAACGACATCAACGCCGCGGGAGTCGCCGTCGGCTCCGTCAATTCCGGATCGCTCGAAGTCGGCTGCACCTATTCCGGCGGCAGCGCGAGCGTCGTCACCACCACCACCGCCAACGGAAGCTTCCTTCGCACCGCGTTCGCGATCAACGACGCCGGCCGCATCTGCGGCTTCGGCATCGATCCGAACAACGCGGCCGTGAACGTCGGCTTCGTGCTCGACACGAGCACGAACATCGCCTTCGCCGTGCCCCCGCTCGCTGGCATGAACGGCGCCATTGCATTCGACGTGAGCAACGCGGGGCATGTGTGCGGCAGCAGCATGTTGAATCAGGGCTCCGGTCAACCGTTCGTGTACACGGATGCCGGCGGCTCGGTGCAGATTCCGCTTCCGGCGGGAACGAGCCTGGGTTCCGCGCGCGGGGTGAACTCGAACGGCTGGGTGGTGGGCAACGCGGGCGGCGTCTTCTCGGTTCCGTTCCTCTTCGACGGCACCGCCACCTACCGGCTCCAGGATCTGATCCCGGCCGGCGGCGGCTGGGATCTCTCGATGAACACCTCGAACTCGGCGCTGGGCATCAGCGAAGACGGCGTGATCGTCGGCACGTGCGTGCACAACGGACTCACGCGCGCCTACGCGATGATTCCGAATCCGCCGGCCTGCCCCGCCGATCTCAACGACGATCGCATGGTGGACGGCGACGATCTCGGCTCGCTTCTGGGCGAATGGGGTCCGTGCGCCCACTGCGCCGCCGACTTCAACGACGACGACGCCGTGGACGGTGATGATCTCGGTTCACTGCTCGGCGAGTGGGGTCCGTGCCAATGACCTGATCCGCGCCATGTCGAACGACCTGAAGTCCATCCTCGAGTCCCAATTCGCCGCGGCCTGGCGCATGTTCGTCGAGTGCGTCGAGCTCTGCCCGGAGTCGCACTGGGACGAGCTCGTCGCCAAGTACCCGTTCTGGCTCGTCGCCTACCACACGCTCTATTGCACGGACGGCTACCTCGAGCGCCGGGAGACGGATTTCAAGCTCGATCCGAGATTCCATCCGGGCGGCCAGGCGGACATCGACGAGGAGTATCCGAGCAGGCGCTTCACCAAGGCGGAACTGCTCGAGTACGCGCGGCACTGCGCGGAGAAGGCGAAGCGGGTCTTCGCCGGAGAAACCGCCGAGACGCTTTCCGGCGACTGCGGCTTCGCGCGGCGGAACATGTGCCGCGCCGAGCTCCACGTCTACAACACGCGCCATGTCGA
>VGXK01000093.1 GCA_016873355.1 Phycisphaerae bacterium
CGACTCGCGATCGTGCATGGAGAAGATGCGCTTCATGGGCACGTTCGAGAACATGCCGATCTTCTGCATGACCTTCTCGCCGACCGGGTTCTTGGCACGGCAGGCGATCACGTGCGGCTGCACGCCCGCCTCCATGAGCCGCTTGATGCCGAGCTGCGCCGCCTTCGACTTCTGCTCGCCGAGGATCGTCGGTTCGAGAATGTAGGTGAGCGCCACGAAGCACGCGGAATCGGGCCCCTCCTCGAACGCGAGCTCGCGGAGCGCCTCGATGTAGAAGCCGTTCTCGTAGTCGCCGGCGGTGCCGCCCACTTCGACGAAGACCACGTCGCACGGCTTGCCGTTGTTGCCGGTCATCGCGAGTTCGCGCAGGCGCATCTTCACGGCGCCGGTGACATGCGGGATCATCTGCACGTCGCGGCCGAGGTAGCCGCCGCGGCGCTCGCGATCGAGGATCTCCGTGTAGATCTGCCCCGCGGTGACGAAGTTGCGCCGCGAAAGATCCTGATCGAGAATGCGCTCGTAGGTGCCGAGATCCATGTCGGTCTCGAGACCGTCGTCGAGCACGAAGACCTCGCCGTGACGGAACGGGTTCAGCGTTCCCGAATCGATGTTGAGGTAGCCCTCCATCTTGATCGGCGCCACGGAGAGGCCCTTGTCCTTGAGCAGCTTCGCCAGCGAGCTCGAGAAGATGCCCTTGCCCAGGCCGCTCATCACCGTGCCGACCACGACCACGAATCGGGTGCGTCCGCGCTGATATCCCGGCGGCGACGGCGAATGCCACTCGCCTGCGTCCTGACTCTCGCCGAACTGTGAAAGGAAACCCGCACCCGGATCCGGAGTCACCGCGTCGCGGCGTTCATTGCGGGGCATGGCTGATCGTAACGCGCCGGGCTCGACGGCTTCAAGCGGCGGGCGTGGTCGCGGTATCGTGCGCTCATGCGAAGGCTCATTGCGATCGTGCTCGGAACCGTGGTTCTCGCTCTCGCCGGCGTCGTCCAGGCCCGGACGACGGCAACGGTCGACGGCCTCGACATCCACGGGACGGAGGAGGGGTGCGGGCGGGCGCTCGAGGCGTCGGGCGAGCGCGGCAAGGGAGAGTTCGATCCCGCGACCGGCGCCGACAATCGCAACTGGGCGCCGAATCCGCTCGTCGACTACCGGCACCTTCGACTCGACCTCGACCTGGTCGACATGAACGAGGGCCGATTCGAAGGGCTCGTCACCTACCGGATCTTCCCGATCGGGGCGCCGGTGCGCGGGCTCTCGCTCGATTGCGCCGGACTCGACGTGGCCTGGGTCCGCTGGGGCAGGGACTCCGATCATGCGGGAGCGGACATCGAGCACTTCCACGACGGCTCGCGCCTCTCGCTGCGGTTTGAAGAGGCGCTGGCGAACCGGGAGCACGAGATCTCGATCCGCTACTCCGGTCGTCAACCGACGCAGGGCCTCGTCTTCACGCCGTCGAACGGTTCAGCGGGGGCTCCCGAGGTTCATTCGCAGGGGCAGGCCGAGAGCAACCATCACTGGTTTCCGTGCCACGACTTCCCGAACGTGCGCCTGCCGATCGACTTCCGCATCACGGCGCCGAAGGGTCTCGAGGTCTCCGCGAACGGCGCGTTCGTGTCCCGCAGCGAAGCGCCGGCGGGAGGGGCGACCGGCGCCGTGAAGGACGCGAGCGCCTTCGAACTCTGGCAGTGGAAGCAGGAGAAGCCGATCGTGCCCTACCTCGTGGCGATCGTGGCGGGGCGATTCGCGCGAGTGCCGCTCGAGGGCGGAGGCACGACGGTTCCGATGCACGTGTGGGTGCCACCCGGCCGCGAGGCGGACGTGGCGCGGACCTTCGGGCGCACCGGCGAGATGGTCGCCCTGTTCGAAGAGGTCTTCGGGCAGAAGTACCCGTGGGCGCGCTACGACCAGATCGTCGTCCGCAACTTCGGCGCCGGCGGCATGGAGAACGTGTCGGCCACCACGCTGCACCCGGGCTCGATCTTCGACGACGTGGCGGGCGAGGAGGAGGATCTCGACGGCCTCATCTCGCACGAGCTCTGCCATCAGTGGACCGGCGATCTCGTGACCTGCCGCACCTGGGCGCACATCTGGCTCAACGAGGGATGGGCGACCTACGGCACGGCGCTCTGGTTCGAGCAGCGCGACGGAGAGGAGGGGTACTTCGATTCGATGTACTCGAACGCCGGCGTCGCTCGGCGCGACTCGACCGAGGGTCCCGTGCCGATGGTGAGCGAGATCTATCGGCGTCCGTTCGAGACCTTCAGCCGCGCGCCGAATCCGTACTCCAAGGGCGCGAGCATCCTGCACATGCTGCGCGAGCGGCTGGGCGAGCCCGTCTTCTACGCCGGCGTGCACCGATACATGGCCGAGCATGCGGGCGGTCTCGCGGAGACCGACGACTTCCGAACGGCGCTCGAGGCGGCGTCCGGTCAGAGCCTCGAGTGGTTCTTCGACCAATGGTGCTTCCGTCCCGGCTGTCCGCGCCTGAAGGCGGAGGTGAGCTACGACGCCGAGACTCGCCGCATGCGCGTCAAGGTGGAGCAGACGCAGAAGATCGACGAGCGAACGCCCGCCTTCCGGCTCGATCTGCCGATCGTCGTGGAGACGGCGTCGGGGGCGCAGACTCATCCGTGGGAGATCCACGAGCGCGCGTGCGAGCGCGAGTTCGAGCTCGACGGACCGCCGACGCTCGTGGCGATCGATCCGCGGCTCGCGTCGCTCAAGACGATCGAGGTGACGATGCCGTCCGAGCTGCTCATCGCCTGCGCGGCGCGCGGACCGACGCAGGCGGCGCGACGCGGCGCGATCGAGGCGCTCGCGAAGCGCAACGAACCCGCCGTGATCGACGCGCTGGCCACGATCGCGGGCGCTCAGGGCGTGGCGCGATCGAGCCGGCGCGAGGCGATCGAGGCGCTCGCGGGGTTCGGTTCGCCCGAGGCGCTCGCGAAGCTGCTCGAACTCTTCGATCGCGGCGAGAGCGACCCGCGCGTGCGCGCAGCGCTCGTGGCCACGCTCGAGAAGCAGCCGAAGGACGACGCGGCGCAGCGCCTGGAGAAGGTGGCGCTCGACGACCGCAGCTACCAGTGCCGCGCCGCCGCCGCTCGCGGGCTCGGTGCGATCAAGGCCGCGGACAAGGCCGACGCGCTCGTGGCCCTCGCGCAGGTGCCGAGCCACCAGGAGCGGGTGCGCGTGGCGGCGATCGAGGCGCTCGTGGCGATCGAGGACGCGCGGGCGCTCGAGCCGGCGCTGGCGCTCGCGGCGCGCGGGAATTTCGACCGCGCCCGCCCCGACGCGATCCGTGCCCTCGGCTCGATCGTGTCGAAGCCGGACTCGGCGGAGCGGTCGCGGGTCGTCGAGAAGCTCGTCGAGATGCTCGACGATCCGGAGCGGCGCAGCCGCGACGCGGCGGGGGAGGCGCTCGCGTCGCTCAAGGCGACCGAAGCGCTGCCGAGGATCGAGGCGATCGCCGCCAGCGATCGCGACCCGGGTCGGCGCGAGCGAGCCGAGCGCTGGCTCAAGTCGATCCGCGGTTCCGAGGCTGCTCCGGACTCCGAGGCGTCGCGCGGTTCGGAGCCGTCTCGCGGCTCCGGACGACGCGCTCGAACTCCTTGAGCTGCTCCGGCGTGTCGATGCCGTGGCTCGACGCGTCGCGGATCGCCACCGCGATGTCGTAGCCGTGCTCGAGCACGCGAAGCTGTTCGAGCTGCTCGGTGCGCTCGAGCGGCGTCGATTCGAGCTGGGTGAAGGTGGCCAGGAAGCGCCGCCGGTACGCGTAGAGCCCGACATGCTTGAGCGGCGGCGCCGGCGCCGCGGCCGCATCGGCGCCGGACGCACGCCCCTTCGAGGTCGCGCTTCGGGTCGCGTCCCGCGCGAACGGAATGAGCGACCGCGAGAAGTAGAGCGCCCGGCCGTTTCGCCCCACGACGACCTTCACGATGTTCGGATCGGCGGGATCCTCGTCGTCTCGGAACGGCGACGCGATCGTGGCCATGGGCACGGTTCGTCCGGAGGAGCGAAGGGCCGCGGCGGCGGCGTCGATGAGCGAGGGCTCGAGCCCCGGTTCGTCGCCCTGCACGTTCACCACGATCTCCTCGTGCAGCGACTCGGCGACCTCCGCGATGCGGCTCGTGCCGTTCGCATGGTCCGCCCGCGTCAGCACGACCTCGCCGCCGAAGCCGCGCACCGCAACGGCGACGCGCTCGTCGTCGGTGGCCACGATCACGCGCTTGGCCACTTCCCGCGCGCGCTCGTGCACCCACTGGATCATCGGCCGGCCGGCGATCGGCGCGAGCACCTTGCCGGGAAAACGCGTGCTGCCCCAGCGAGCCGGAATGACCACCACCACGCCGCGCATCGACGCGGCGGCGCTCACCCGAGCTCCTTGAGCAGCGCGTCGAGCTCCTTGCGCTTGGCGCGGATGTCTCGGAACGCGATGTCCTTCCGCATGATCACCGAGCAGATCTCGACCGCCTCCTTCGCGAGCGCGCTGCTCTTCTCCTCGCGCGCCTGCGCGGCGAGGCTCAGCATGAGGTCGTAGCGGATGTCCTGCTCGCGCTCGCTCGTGGTCGCGTCGATGGCGCCGAGCGCCTCGCGGTACTCGCCGATCGCCTCGTTGTGCCAGCCCTCCGCGGCGAAGCATCGGCCGAGCATGTGGGCGCCGTCCACGCGCAGCCGCGGCTCCTCCTTCGCCGCCTGGAAGAGGGCCATGGCGTTCTCGATCTGTCCGAGCTCGAAGGCGCTTCGGCCCGCCTCGAACTTGAGCGTGCGATCGGTGGGGTACTTGGCGATTCGATCGGTGAAGTCGGCGAGTTCGGTCTCGAGCAGCGTGCGCTTCGCCGTCTCGAACGCCTCGGTCGCTTCGGCGTTCGACGGCGCCGCGCCGGCCTGCTCGCCGAGCGTCTTCACCTCGCGGCGCATCTGCGCGAGGCGGATGTCGTTCGCGGAGGCCTTCAGCGCGAAATCGCCGGTGCGTGCGAAACCCGCCTCGTAGACCTCGATCGCCTTCGTCTCCGATTCGGTCGTCTGCTGCCGCTTGAGCAGCTGCGCGAAGCGGCGGATCGCCTCGAGCGAGAGCGGGTTCTCCTCGAACTCGCGCTTCGCGCGCTCGAGATTCCGCGTCTCGATGTCGACGTTGCCGGAGAGGCTCTCGCCCTCCTCGAGCGCCCGTTGCTTCTCCGCGTCGCGGATGTTGCCGCGGAAGCCGCCCTCCTGGCCGGCGGTCTGCTGGTATCCGCCCTGCTGGATCGCCCGCGCGGCGGTGAGCTGCTTGATCTGATCCATGAGCTTGCCGTCGCTCGGATCGAGCTTGTACGCCTCCTCCGCGCAGAACATCGCCTGATCCCAGGCGTTCACGCCCTCGAAACCGTCCTTCGCCTGGAGCAGCAGGTTCTTGCTGGGCTTCTTCTTGAGCTGGACGCGGATGAGGTTGAGCACCTTCGGCGCGGCCCACGCGCCGAAGGCGCTGAGGTCGAGGCCCATGTCGCCGAGCGGCTTGGCGCGCTCCAGCATTCGCAGCGCCGGCTGCACCGAGTTGAGATCCTTCATCCACGCGAAGGCGGCGGCGGCGAAGCGTCCGGCGGGCGTGCCGTCGTCGACCTGCTTCAGATCCCTGCCCGTGGCGGGCTTTCCGCCGCTCTGGATGTAGCGCACCGCCGTCTCGTACATGTGCTGGTGCGCCGTCATGTTGGCGGGATCGAGTCGAACTCCCTGACCGAAGAGGATCAGCGAATAGTCGAAGCTCGCGGTGCCCGCCGTGGTTTCGGCGCGATCGAAGAAGGCCTTCGCCTTGTCGGGTTGCGGCTGGAAGCCTTCCGGTTCCTTGCCGTCGTCGCCCTTCCTGAACTTGAAGAACACGCAGGCTCCTTCGGATCTCGGGCGGCGGCGCCGCGACCGCGGATCCGACCGGACCCGCGCTTCGGCCGAGTGAAGCAAGGTACGGCGGCCGCGGGAAACGGTCAACGCAGCCGCGCGGCGACGACCGTGCGGCGCGGCCGCGTCGTGCGGCCGAGCCGTGCCGAGGCACCCCGGCCGCAACGCTCGCGTAGCATCGACGAGACATGTCCGCGGCACCACGGCGCATCGTGCTCTTTCCGGCGGCGGTGCTTCGGCGCCGCGCCGCCGAGGTGACGCGCTTCGACGACTCCCTTCGAGGCCTCGTCGACGAGATGGTCCGCGTGATGCGCGAGCAGGAGGGCGCGGGACTGGCGGCGCCGCAGGTGGGCGAAAGCCTGCGGGTCTTCGTGACGGAAGCGCGGCCCGAGGAGGGGGAAGCGCTCGGAGTCCACGTGAATCCGGTGATCGAGATCTCCGGCGACGAGACCGATCTCATGAACGAAGGGTGTCTGAGCCTTCCCGAGATCCGCGGGGACATCCGCCGTCCGGCCGCGGTCACGATCACCTCGAGCGATCTCGAGGGTCGGCGGCACGCTCGCACGAGCGACGGCATGATCGCCCGGATCTGGCAGCACGAGTTCGATCATCTCGAGGGCGTGCTCATCGTCGATCGCATGGCGCCGGTCGATCGCATGCGGGCGCGGAAGTCGCTGCGGGCGCTCGAGCGCAGCGCGGGGGCGTGAGCGTGGGCGAGCCCTCACTCGCGAGCGAAGGTGCGGGCGCGGGTTCGAGCGAGCCGTCGCCTCCGCGCGGTCGCGTGGTCTTCTTCGGTTCCGGCGAGTTCGGTCGCCCCGCGCTCGAGCGCCTCGCGCGACGCGGTCGCGTGGCGCTCGTCGTGTCGCAGCCGCCGAGGCGGGCCGGTCGCGGGCAGGCCATGCAACCGACGCCGATCGCGGCGATGGCGCGATCGCTCGGCATTCCGCTGCTCGAGAGCGCGGATGTCGGCGCGGGGCCGGACGCCGCGCGCATTCGCGAGACGCCCGCCGATGCGTTCGTGGTCATCGCGTTCGGGCAGAAGCTCCCGCAGGGGCTGCTGCGGGATCGCTTCGCGATCAACCTGCACGGCTCGATCCTGCCTCGCTGGCGCGGCGCGGCGCCGATCCAGCGCGCGGTGATGGAGGGCGATCGCATCGTCGGCGCGAGCGTGATTGCGCTCGCCGAGCGCATGGACGCCGGCGAGATCTTCGCCATCGCGGAGACGCAGCGCGGCGAATCGGAGACGGCGGGGGAGCTGCACGATCGGCTCTCGCTCTTCGGGCCGGACCTGATCGAACGCGTGCTCGACGAACGCTCGCGCGGCGCGCTCCGGGGCCGGGCGCAGGACGAGGCCGAGGCGACTCGCGCGCGCAAGCTCTCGCGCGACGACGCGTGGGTCGACTTCTCGTGGGCGGCGGAGCGGGTGGCGGCGCGGATCAACGGGCTCTCGCCCTGGCCCGGCTGCGACGCGACGATCGACGGCGAGCCGATTCGACTGCTGCGGGCGCGGGCGGTGACCGCGGGCGCGAGCGCCGCCGAGGCGGTCCGTGCGGATGTCGCGGGTGTCGGGGAGGTCGCGGGCGCGGCACGGTCGATCGGGTCCGGTGCATCGATCGGCGCGGCTCCTGGCGCGTTCGACGACCGATTCC
>VGXK01000094.1 GCA_016873355.1 Phycisphaerae bacterium
CGCGGGGACGGCCCGGATGCTCGATTCGCTGCGCTCATGATTGCTTCGACCATGGGGACGACTGGCACCGTGGTTGCCTTCGCCGCCGCATGGCAAGCAAGATCATCGGCATCGACTTGGGCACCACGAACTCCTGCGTCGCGATCATGGAGGGCGGCCAGCCGAAGGTGCTCATCAACTCCTCCGGCAGTCGAACCACGCCCAGCGTGGTCGGCTTCACGGACAAGGGCGAGCGGCTCGTGGGCCAGCCCGCCCGTCACCAGCAGGTGACGAACCCCAAGAACACGGTCTTCTCGATCAAGCGCTTCATGGGCCGCCGACATTCGGAGGTCCAGAGCGAGGAGAAGCTCGTTCCCTACGAGATCGTCGGCGGGCCCGAGGAGCTCGTGAAGGTCTCGATCCGCGGCAAGCTCTACACGCCGCCTGAAATCAGCGCGATGATCCTCCAGGATCTGAAGAAGACCGCCGAGGACTACCTGGGCGAGAAGATCGATCGCGCGGTCATCACCGTTCCGGCGTACTTCAACGACAGTCAGCGTCAGGCCACCAAGGACGCCGGCGAGATCGCCGGACTCAAGGTGGAGCGCATCATCAACGAGCCGACGGCGGCGGCGCTCGCGTACGGCCTCGAGAAGAAGAAGAACGCGCGGATCGCGGTCTTCGATCTCGGCGGCGGAACCTTCGACATCTCCATCCTCGATGTCGGCGACGGCGTCTTCGAGGTGCTCTCGACGAACGGCGACGGTCACCTCGGCGGCGACGACTTCGACCAGCGTCTCATCGATCACCTGGCGGAGGAGTTCCGCAAGAAGGAAGGCATCGACGTGCGCAAGGATGCAATGGCTCTCCAGCGCCTGAAGGAAGCGGCGGAGAAGGCCAAGATCGAACTCTCCACGCAGATGGAGACGACGGTCAATCTGCCGTTCATCACCGCCGATCAGCACGGACCGAAGCACCTCCAGGTGACGATCTCGCGCACCGTGTTCGAGCAGAAGTGCAAGGACCTCTTCGAGCGGCTGCGCGGCCCCTGCCAGCAGGCGCTGAAGGACGCGAAGCTCACGCCCAAGGACGTGAACGAAGTGGTCATGGTGGGCGGCTCGATCCGGATTCCCAAGGTGCAGGAGATCGCCAGGGAGATCTTCCAGACGCAGGAGCTCGACAAGAGCATCAATCCCGACGAGGTCGTCGCGGTCGGCGCGGCGATCCAGGGGGCGGTACTCACGGGCGATGTGAAGGACGTGCTGCTGCTCGACGTGACCCCGCTGTCGCTGGGCATCGAGACGCTCGGCGGCGTCATGACGAAGCTCATCGATCGCAACACGACGATTCCCGCCAGCAAGAAGGAAGTCTTCTCGACCGCGGCGGACAATCAGACCTCCGTGACCATCCATGTGCTCCAGGGCGAGCGCGAGTTCGCGCAGGACAACCGCACGCTGGGGCGCTTCGATCTCGCGGGGATCTCCGCGGCGCCGCGCGGCATTCCGCAGATCGAAGTCGAGTTCGCGATCGACGCGAACGGCATTCTCAACGTGACCGCCACCGACAAGGCCACCGGCAAGAAGCAGGAGATCAAGATCACCGGGTCGAGCGGCCTCTCGAAGGACGAAGTGGAGCGCATGCGCAAGGAGGCGGAGGCGAACGCCGCCGCGGACAAGGCGCGCCGCGAGCTCGTCGACCTCAAGAACCAGGCGGAGTCGGTCGCCTACCAGACTCGCAAGGCGCTCGAGGAGCTCGGCGCCAAGGTGCCGCAGGAGACTCGGGCGAAGGTGGAAGGCGCCGTCTCCAACCTGGAGAGCGCGCTCAAGGGCGACGACAAGGCCGCGATCAACGCGGCGATCAAGACGCTCACCGACGCCGCGAGCGAACTCGGCCGCGTCTCGAGCGCCGCAGGCACCGAGCCGGGAAGCGCCGGGCCGGGCGCCGGCGGCGGCGAATCCGGCTCCCAGCGCAAGTCCGGCGGCAAGGACGACGTCATCGACGCCGAGTTCGAGGTGAAGGACGGCAACTGAGCGCTCCACCGGAGCGGGCGGCGTGCGGCCCGCTCAGGCGACCCGTTCGAAGAGCGCCGCGAAGAGCGGCGGCCCCTTGCCGTGCGGATCGGCCCTGAGCATTCGCCAACGGCGAAGCTGGAGCTTCGTGCCCCGGGCCCACGCCCTCGTCTCCGCCTCCGTGAATCCGAGGTGCCGGTGACCCATCGTTCGCGCGAACGCGGCGCGATCGTGCTTCACCATGTCGACGACGAGCAGCCGGCCCTGCATCGCAAGCACGCGTGCGCACTCGCCGACCGCCTGCTCCGGATGCTCGAGGTGGTGCATCACGAGCATCACGACGGCAAGATCCGCCTCCCCCGCCTTGAGGGGAAGCGAATCGAGCGCTCCCTGCCGGAAGACGATGTTGCGATGGCCCGCGAGCCGGCGTTTCGCGGCGTCGAGCATCGTCGGCTCGCGATCGACGGCGATCACGCGCCGCACGAGCGGCGCGAGATGCTCCGCGGCATCGCCGGTGCCGCAGCCGAGGTCCGCCACGGTCCACTGCGGATCGACGATCGACAGCAGCGCTTCGGCGGAGAACGCCGTACCGAAGAGTTCTCGCCGAAGCGAGTCCCACTCGCCGCCGACGCGTCCGAAGAAGGTGCGCGAATCGACGCGACGCTCGGCGAGCACGGAGGCAAGGCGCGCTTCGTCGGCGGCGAGCTGCATCGCATCGATCTGCTCGCGCGCCAGGCTCCAGAGAGCGGCGGCGCCGGCGGGAAGCGATTCCGGATCGAGTCGATAGAGGCCTGCGGTGCCCCGATTGCGTCGTGCGATCCAGCGGGCGTCGAGCAGCGCCTTCAGATGACGGCTCACGGTGCTCTGCGGAAGCTGGAGCACCTTGGCCATCTCGCCGACGCCGAGCTCGTCCTGCTCGAGAATGCGAAGCAGCCGGCGCCGCAGCGTGTCGCCCACGAGCGCGACCCACGCGCTCCACTTCGACGCCCCCGACTCCGTGCGCGACGCCATCAGACCCCCGGCGGCAGTGCGGTCGTTCCGTCGAACGGCACGCCGGCCTTCTGAAGCGCTGCCCGCACGCGCGGATCCTCGGCGTTCACGCCGTAGGCCTGTCGCAGCCGACGGACCGCTTCTTCCTGCGTGCCGTACCTCTCCTCGATCTGGCTGGCCACCCAGTAGCACTCGGTCGTGCGCCGGACGTCGAATCCGTCGTCGATCTCGATCGCGGCGCGGATCGACTGCACCGCCGTGTCCGGATCACCGACGCGGTCGGCCGCGGTGGCGAGCCGCACCCACGCTTCGCTCGAACGCAGCTGCGTGCCGGCGTTCCGCAGCAACTCGTAGAGCTTGGCCGAGTCCTTCTGCGCCGCGTAGCAGTCGGCGAGCGCGAAGATGATCTCGAGGTTCGTCGGCACGCGCGCGTTCGCGCGCTCGAACGCCCGCCGCGCGACCTCGAGATTGCCCAGTCCCATCTGGGCGCGGCCGTACTCGTACTCGACCTGCCACACGCCCGGCGTGGCGTCGACGATCGGCTGAAGCGCCGTGGCCGCGCTCTCGTAGTGGCCGTAGTCGTTGTCGTGGTGCGCTCGGGCGACGGTCGTTTCCACCGGCGGCACCGGGGTCTTGCAGCCCGCGATCGAACTCAGCGCTGCGGCAAGGACGGGCAGCGCACGGCCCGTGAATCGAATTCGTCCGAAGTTCATCGCTGGCTCCTTCCGTGGAGCGGCGATGATACCCGCATGGCAGACGACTTCCGGCCCGCGGCGCTGCTGCGGCACACCCGCTCGGGAGCGGGCGATCACCTGGATCTGCTGCTGGCGCTGCGTGACCCCTCGTCGCCGGACGATCGATGCGCGGTCGGCTGGCGCTGCACGAGCGCAGTGCACTCGCTCCACCCGGGAGGGGTCGCGTCGCTCGAACCGACCTCGCTGCATCGCGCCTTCTACCTGTCGCTTGCCGACTCGTGCGAACTGGACGGCGGACGCGGCCGGGTGGAGCCGCTCTGCCGCGGACGCTGGCGGCCGCAGGGCGCCTGCCGCGCGGAACTCGCCTGGAGTCCGCACGGCGCCCCGTGGGTCGTCTCGTTCTGCGGAAGGGACGGCCGGCCCGTCGACCCCGCCGACGCCGGCTCGCTGTCGAGCGCCTCGCGCCTGGAACGGCTCACTTGACGATCGCGGCGATCAGCAGCACCACCCAGATCGCCGCCGCGCAAGGAATCTTGGCGAGGATTCCGAGCACCTTGCCGATCGCGGCGCCGGTGGCGGGCTTGGCGGTGTCGCGCAGCGTGACGCCCTTGCGCGTGAGCTCGCCGAGCGCGGCCCCTGCCAGCGCGCCGATCGCCGCGCCGATCAGCGTGCCGACGAGCGGAATCAGGATCAGAATCGTGCCTGCGATTCCACCGATGAGGCCGCCGACGAGCGCCCCGATCGCTCCTCGTTTCGACGCCCCGCCGCGCCGGGCCCCTTCGGCGGCGGCAAGCAGTTCGACGACCTCGCCGAGCAGCGCGATTCCGGCACAGACGCCGATCGCGACCCAGCCGAAGAAGGGCTGACCGTCGCCCACTCGAGGCGCAAGGAGGAGGTCGGTCAGCGCGGCGATCGCAAGCATGATCCAGGCTCCCGGAAGCCCGATCGCCACCGCCAGCACGCAGGCGGCGCCCACGGCGGCGAAGACGATTCCGATGGTCACGCTCCAGACCGTCACGGCGGCAGACTACTTGGGCATCCGTTGGCGGATCTTCTAGAGCGGTTCCTCCTCATTCGTGGCGATCTGGCGGGCTGCGACATCGTGTGGCATCGTCGGGCTCCATCGGCGGATCCTCTAGAGCGGTTCCTCCTCATTCGTAGCGATCTGGCGGGCTGCGACTTCGTGTGGCATCGTCGGGCTCCATCGGCGGATCCTCAAGATCCGCCTGCTTCGCCCTCCTTGCCACACTCGTCTCGCCAACGCCAGCTCGCGACGCCTGAGTCGTCACCGCTCTAGATCCGCCTGCTTCGCCCTCCTTGCCACACTCGTCTCGCCAACGCGAGCTCGCGACGCCTGAGTCGTCACCGCTCTAGCGTTTCTCGCCGAGCCCGAATTCCTTCTGCATGGTCTCGATCCGGCGCACGATCGCACCGTGCACGCTGTCGGCCAGGAAGATGAGATACGGATCGCCCGTGCGCCGCGCGATGTCGAAGATCGGATCCTCGGGATTGCGGGCTCGACGCAGGAGGAACGCTTCGATCACCATCGGGTCGGCGGACTCCCGTGCCGCGTCGAGCAGCGGCGCGTCGCCCACCATGGAGTTCGGCATCACCATGAGCAGCCACGCCTGCACCTCGGGCGGATAGCGGCGGTACGCGTTCGACAGGTCGGCCCACTGCCCGGCCACCTCGGTCATCCGCATCTTGCTCGTCACGTCCTCGCGCATGGCGAGCCACGCGCCGGCCATGGCGAATTCCGCGGGATCCGGCAGCGAATCCGGCGAGCGCATGCTCGCCCAGGTGCGCTCCTGCCACGCCTCGTCCGTGCGCACGCCGTCCACGCGCACGATGCCGCTCGTCGCCTCCGTTCCCAGGAAGCCGAGGCCGACGCGCGGAATGTTCGCGATGAAGTTCACCGCGACCCGCAGCTCGAGCGAGAGCCCGCGCACCGCGTTGAAGCCGATGAGCGATCCGAAGCTCATGTACGAGAGATCGATCGTGACCGACTCCGACTCGCCTGGCGCCAACTCGATGCGCCGGTCGATCGGAACGATGGTGGTCGGAAGATCCCGCTGCTGCGCGCCGACCATCATCATCTTCAGCTCGATGGCGATGCGCGCGTCGATCGGTCCCTGAGGATCGATCGCGAGCGTCAGATTCGTCCGATTGTGCACCGAGATCGTGACGCGGATCGGTTCGAACGCGCTGTACACGCGCTTCTCCGGCGTCACCGTGAGCCCGATCGCGCCCCGGCTGTTCTCGATCAGCCGATCGAATCCGCTCGGAAGCGCCGCCACCGCGGCATCGAGCGCGGCCGCCTTCTCGCCCGGTCCCGGTCTCGCCTTCACGATCTCGAAGAGGCGATCGCCCGCGTACATGCCGAGCGCCGTGCCGCGCTCTTCGTTCGCGATCGCCAGGAATTCGCGCGCCGCGTCCTTGGACTGCTCCTTGGAGAGCAGGGCGATCGCCACGCCCAGGCGCGCCATGTTGTCGTCTTCCGAGATCGGCCGCAGCTTCTCGATCGCGGCGTCCATCTCGCCGCGGCGCAGGAGCAGCCACCCCTCGTAGCGCTGCGTCGCCTCGGGGCGCAGCGGTCGAGCTGCCTCGAGCTTGGCGAGCAACTCCTCGGCGCGCGACACGTCGCCGCCGAGCACGAGCATCGACCAGAGACCGTCGGCCATGCCCGCGATCACCTGATCGCGATACTCCTCCTTCACGGTGTCGAGGCCGGAGATCGACTGATCGATGCCGCGCTCGAGTCGTTCGAGCGCCTTGTCGGCCTTCGGATCGGCCACGATGCGCGACAGCACGGTCTGAAGCAGCGCCAGCATCGGCGTGAGCGGCGACTCCCGCGTGAATTCGTCCGTCACCACGAAGGTGGGATCGATCCGCTGGCGGAAGCGGAAGAAGTTGTCGTCGACCTCCTTGATCCGGATCTGCACCACGCGCAGCGCCGCCGCGGGATCGCCGGCGCCCCAGAGCGCCAGCGCTCGATCGCACGAGATGTCGCAGCGCTCGCGGATCTCGCGCGTCGCCGAGACGAGCTCGGCGAGCCGGTAGATCCGCGCCGCGGACTCGTACGCGCCCTCGGCCATGAGGATCGCCGCGAGGTCGAGGTAGAGGTCGAGCTTCACGGGGTTCGCCACGATCGCGGCCACGATGAGTTCGACCGCCGACACGAGATCGGGACTTCGCGCCGCGAAGAATCCCGCGGCCAGCTCGCTCGCGGCCGGGAATGCGGGATCGATCGCGAGCGCGTCGGCGAGCGATTTCGCGAAGCCGTCGACGTCGCCCGCGCGATTCTGGAGCAGCGCCTGGTCGAACATGAGCCGCGACGAGATGCGCGGGCCGAGCCGGGCTCGAACGTCCGGCTCGAGCAGGCGCCGGTACGCGGAGAGCCTCGCTTCCGCGGTCTCGTTCGCGTTGACCGCGTCACTCAGGCGAAGCAGCTGCATGACCTCGTCGGCGGCATCGAGCCTGCTCAGCACGGCCACGGCGTCGGCGCGGAGCGCGCGACCGTCGGCGGTGGCCTCGCACATTCGACCGACCTCGAACGCCACGCGCCACGCCTGCGCGTCGTCGGCAAGCCAGCGCACCGCGCGGTTCGTGAGCGAGACGGAGATCGGAAACGCATCCGGCGAGACGCCGGTCGAGCCGAGAATCATGCCCGCCTCGCGAAGCCACGCGCGGGCCAGACGCGGCTTGTAGAGCTCGGCCAGCTCGGCCGTGTTCGGCGCGGGTGCCGACGGCGGGGGCGTCGACGCCGCGTCGTCGGCCGGTGGCGGCGATTCGCTCGAAGGCGGCGCCTCGGCCGGGGGCGGCGGGACGGCTG